>NZ_SUMG01000008.1 GCF_009910325.1 Isachenkonia alkalipeptolytica | reverse complement strand
TCCTAAGCAACTATCCGGGCATACCATAATAATACTACAATGTCCGCTGTTATTGATATAAGAACCTCATATCAATCTTGCCCCATGACAACTAATATTGATTCTATAACTAAGAAATTTCACAAAATAGCTGCTAATAATACTCAAAAGTATGTAAGGTTAAATTAGACCTCTGGATTTGTAAGACTAAATTAGACAGTTTTATAAATAGGGGTCTAATTTACTTTTACAATTAAACGAGCAATGATTCTTTGTAATTTAAATGGGGATTTCCTTGTAAAAAGAAATCATTTATCATATAATAATGAAACAAACAAAGCTATTATGGATACTATAGAAAGGTGGGAAAATATTGTTGCCGCAAACTCATATGATTATTGCAAATCATATCTATGATCATACCGAAAAAACCCTGGGAATACGACTAAATAAGAGCAGTCTGCAATACGGTAGCATCAAACCGGATATCGCTCCAAACTTACTGAAGCTGCATCATTTCAAACCCCAATCTTTAAGATTGATCTGCGAAGAAATCAAAGAACTAACCGAGCATACTTATGCCGATGACCATAACTACATCAAGTTTATCTCCCGACAAATCGGTATAATCAATCATTTTGTTTCTGATTTCTTCTGTGTTCCCCATAACGATCGCACAACCTATAAAAACAACTTTATGGAACATATGGCCTATGAAAATACATTGCATAAAAGGTTCAAAACCTTCGATAAGAAAATCCCTACCCCTGTTGTTTCTTTGGACTTCCTTAATCTTTCCATTGATGATATAGAAGAGTTGATTGAGGGTTATCACCGGGAATACTCTAAGAAAGTAGAATCTATGTCCAACGACATTGAGTATTCAATTCATGTGTCTTCATTGGTTTCCGTACTGATTATGACGAATATGGTGCACAAATCCAGTATTCAAACAAGCTGGAAGTCTACACCTCGGCTTATCCCAAAAACCGCTTAAAAAATAAAACCGCAAAAACCATTAGCCTAAGCTAATGGTTTTTTCAGTTTGTAAACCCTGGTCTTCGTTTTCACTTCCAACGTTATACAATTTTCTTTCAATTTTTTTTGCACCACTTCAAAGCTTCTCAGTATTGGATGTTTCCCTTTTTCTCCTTCTTTCATGGAAAATAGATCTTTCGTATTTATGGCATTTGGAATTTTCAATTTTTCAAAATCCAAGGGAGATTTTTCTATCTCGAAATGCTTCAGTTTGTTAAAATATCGATCCATTCCTTGTAAGAAGTTTGTATTTGCAGAACTATACTCGTCTACCTGTGGCCTTTGATCGCTATCCAATTTTCTTTTTCTCAGATCTGTCAACAGTAATGTAAAAACCTTTACTTCCACTGGGACCTCTGATTTTTCCAATTCGTTGAAGGTCCTAGGGTTCTCGTGATGTTTTATAAACAAATGAATGCTTTGAATAAACAAAAGTTTGCTAATGGATTCGGGATTTTTTTTTGTCGGAATCTCTGATTTTGATGAACGGTCTAAATCCATGATCCACTGAACCTTTCCTTTTTCATAGGAAATTTTATCCATCCTGTTCTTCTTAGAAATCTTTTGGAAGACCCGTTCGTAGTTCAAATGAATCAAATACTCTTTTAAAAACGAAACAAAGGAATCAGCATCGCTGTACTCCTTATGCATAACTCCATGAACTGCTTTTCCCATTAAAAGAAATAAAATCAAATTTTCAGGACTTTGATTCGTTTGACAACTGAATAATGCTAGTTCCTGTTCTAGAGACTCTAAATTTTGATTTCCGATTATTAGTGGAAGTATGCTTATTATTCCTGTACTAACCAATGAATCATTAATTTCTTGATCCTTCGTCAACAAAAAGCAGCTGATGCTTCCCTCCCGATAATATCGCCATAAAATCAGTTCTTCTTTGAGTCTTGGTACATCAATCCAAAGTTTTTCTTTCTCTTTATCATTGACAAGAGATTTGCCTATAATAATCATCAGTTCCATAAGGTCGCTATAATCTTCATTATTTCTTTCAGTATCATAATTTAGCCGTTTATCATAACTTTCTGTCAAGGAAAAAATATTTTGCATTGGTTCCATCTAATCCTCCATTTCCCTGTGCTACATTTTCTCGGGAGCTTCAATACCTAGAATATACAGCGCGTTTTTAATGGTTTGTTTCGTAATGGAAACTAAAGCCAGTCTTGCTTCTTTGATTTCTTCCTCTTGATTGAGTATGGGACATTCATTGTAAAATTTATTAAACTCCTGAGCAAGGTTTACCACATAGCGGGTAACGATCGATGGCTCATTTTTATCTTTAGCCTGAATAATCGCCTGGCTAAAGCCATGAATTCTCATTAATACATCCATCGAAGTTTTTTCCTCTAGAATCTGCCAGTTAATATTCGAGCTTATTTCCATATTCGCCTTTCGAAGAATACTTGCTGCCCTTGCATGGGTGTATTGAACATAGGGACCGGTCTCGCCTTCGAAGTTAAATGCAGTTTCCCAGGAAAAAGATACATCTTTAATTCTGCTATGACTTAAATCATTAAAAATAATTGCTCCCACACCAATATCCCTAGCAACTTTCTCTTTGTTTTCCAGCTCCGGATTTTTCTCTTCAATAATTCCCTGAACCCGATTAATAGCTTCATCCAAAACGTCCTGCAAAAGAACTACATTCCCTTTCCGGGTTTGGATTTTTTTACCTTCATGAGTTACTCGTCCAAAGGGAATATGTTCTAAATCCTTAGCCCATTCATAACCCATCAAATCGATAACCTTCATCCACTGGGCAAAATGTAGATTCTGGGAATAATCCGTAACATACAGACATTTTTCAAAATCAAAGGTTTTTTTTCGATAAATTGCTGCTGCAATATCCCTCGTGGCATAAAGAGTACTTCCATCTTTTTTCATGACCAGACAAGGAGGCATATTGAATTCCTCTAAATCTACTAAATGGGCCCCTTTACTTTCTTTTAATAAGTTTTTTTCCTGAAGCTCTTTGATTACACCGTCCATCTTGTCGTTATAGAAACTTTCACCGGTATAATGATCAAATTTCACATTTAAAGTCTTATATATTTTCTTTAGTTCTTGGATCGTTTCAGAACTAAACCATTTCCAAAGATTATAAGCTTCCCGGTCCCCTTGTTCCATTCGGGTAAACCAATTTCTTGCTTGATCTTCCAGTTCTGGATGATCTTCAGCTTCTTCATGGAATTTAACATATAAATCCAGTAAAGTTTCAATTGGATTTTCCTTCACAGCTTTTTCTGAACCCCAGTTACGATATGCTACGATAACCTTTCCAAACTGAGTTCCCCAGTCTCCTAAATGATTTATTCCTTCACAATTATAGCCTAAGGCTTCATAAATTCGGTATAGAGCATTACCGATAACCGTAGAACGCAAGTGACCTACATGGAAGGGCTTTGCAATGTTTGGTGCTGAGAAATCTATGCAAACGGTTTTCCCCTGACCCAAATTTCGTTTCCCATAAGCATCTTTTTGGTGGGTAACAGAATTCAAAATTGAAAGGATCAATTGTTTTTTATCAATAAAAAAGTTTAAGTAAGGTCCTTTTGCCTCGACTCTTTGAAATCCTTCAGGAAGCTCCATCCCTTTTTTCAGGTCCTCTGCAATCATATTAGGAGCTTTTCGTAAGGTCTTTGCTAGACGAAAGCAAGGAAAAGCATAGTCTCCCATTTCACGGTCCGGCGGCACCTCTAACATTCCTTCAATTTCTCCCAGGGAAAGATCTTTAATATAATGCTTCAAGTACTCGGTTAACACTATTTTATAATCCATAATAAACCTCCTTATTTTTCACTGATCTTCCTTTAGATTTTACTGTAAAATTTATTTTAAATCAACAATGGTTACACCCGCTCCACCTTCTCCGTATTTTCCGCCTCTGAAAGACTGCACATGACGATGGGCTTTTAACATTTCATTAAGACCTGATTTCAGCACTCCGGTGCCTACGCCGTGAATAATCATCACTTGTGTAAGCCCTGCTATATAAGAGTCATCTAAATATTTATCCACCTCAAATAAGGCTTCTTCTAAATTTTTTCCCCGTACATCGATATCGGTTCGAATATTTTGACTTTTGGTTTTGATCATCTTGGATGTCTTTTTTATCTCTTTATCCTCCTGGGAAGATAACCGTTTTAAATTCGAGGTTTTAATGTTAACCTTCATTATACCAGCTTGAACTTGTACTTCTCCCTTATCATCTTCGGAACTCAGCACATGGCCTTCTTGATTTAGCGAAAGAATTTTTACCCGTTCACCGGGTTTCAAGTTTTTGGGTGGTTCATGGTTTACCGGTTCTTTCATGGATTCTTTGGAATCTCTATATTCCAAAGTCTTATTTCCAAGTTTCACTCGGGCCTTTTCGATTTCCTGATTCACTTTTTTACGATCCATTTCCTGCTCCAAGTTTCGAAGATTGTCAATAATCTCCTCTGTCTCAGCTTTTGCTTTTTTAACCAATGTCTGAGCTTCTTTTTTTGCCTGAGAGACCATCTTCTGCTTTTGGTTTTCAACCTTCTCAAGTTTTTCCTGGTATTTTTCCTTCAGTTCTTCCATTTCTTTTTTCAGTCGTTGAATCTCAATTTTTTCTGATTCAATGGTGCTTTTATTGTTTTCGATATTTTGCAATACATCTTCAAACTGTAGGTTTTCCTGTGTTATCAGAGACTTTGCCAAGTCTATTATTTCAGGAGAAAGCCCTAACTTTCTCGATATTTCAAAAGCATTGGATTTACCCGGGACTCCTATGGAGAGACGATAGGTCGGGCGTAAGGTTTTGACATCAAACTCCACAGAGGCATTTTCTACTTCCGGATGTACTAAAGCATATTGTTTCAGCTCACTATAATGAGTGGTTGCTACCACTTTTGTCCCGGTGCTCTTAAGATTCTCTAAAATTGCCATAGCAAGAGCAGCACCTTCCGTTGGATCTGTGCCCGCTCCAAGTTCATCAAACAGGACCAAAGAGTTTTCCGTTAGATTTCTAAAAATTTCCACGATATTGGTCATATGTGAGGAAAAAGTACTTAAGCTTTGCTCAATACTTTGTTCATCTCCGATGTCTGCAAAGATATGATCAAATATAGTTATTTCCGTCCCGGAATCCGCCGGGATCTGGAGTCCGCTTTGTCCCATTAAGGAGAGTAATCCTAAAGTTTTTAAGGAAACGGTTTTTCCACCGGTGTTTGGACCTGTAATCACTAAAATATTGAAATCCTTTCCGATCCAGATATTCGTCGGAACTACCTCTGTTGGATTTAATAACGGATGTCGTGCATTTTTAAGGTTTACATATCCTCGGTTATTCACCTTGGGGCTGGAGGCTTTCATAGAAAGAGCCAATTTACCCTTCGCAAAAATGAAATCAACTTTCCCTAAAAGATCCCGATTTTTCAGAAGTTCATTTTCTTTTAACGCAATCATATTGGAAATTTCCCTGAGAATCCGTTCAATTTCCTGCTCTTCCGCTAACTTCAGCTGTTTTAATTTATTGTTCAAGTCTACCACTGCCATGGGCTCAATAAATAACGTGGCTCCGCTGGTAGATTGATCATGGACCATCCCTTTAACTTGGTTACGGTATTCCTGTTTTACCGGTACCACATATCGATTTTGCCGCAGTGTAATGATTTGATCCTGCAGATAGGTTTGGTTTCTAGAAGAAGTAATGAAGTTTTGCAAAGTGGATCGGACTTTTTCATTGGCCTGACTAAGTTGCCTTCGAATTTGTCTCAGTTCAACACTGGCTTCATCGGAAACTTCACTTTCGTTAAGAATGGACCGATCAATCCGTTGCTCAACATCGGGTATTGTTTCAATTTCTCGAATAAGACCGCTTAGAATAGGAGCCGTTAAATCTCCGTCCTCTTTTTCTCTTTTGATGAAGACCTTCATCCGTTTGGAAACCCTTAAAAAGTCAAGGACTTCTAGCAGTTCACCAGAATCTAGAAAAGAACCGATTGTGGTTTTTTTTATCAAGCGCTCTACTTCTCCAAGACCTTCTAAGGGAATTCCGCTATTTTTCAGCAACACCTGTACTGCCTCTTCCGTTTCTCTTTGCCTACGTTGAACTTCATCAAAATCCGTTGTGGGTTTTAATCTTGCGGCAAGATTTTTCCCCATAGGAGAGATCCCCCGATCGGATAATAATTCAATAATCTTTGTATATTCTAAGGATTTTAAACTTTTTTCATTCATTGTATTGTCACCTCTGTGTTCGTTTTTACCAGACTGCCACCATTCCGTCCGTTCGGGGTTCCGTAGCTCCTATTAAGGTCTCGCCGTTTTTCAGAATGATCTGCCCCCGTCCGAAAGAGCCGGAATCTTTCGCCCATTGAACCTCATGCCCCCGCCTTTGTAAATGTTCGAAAATAAATTTCGGGGTTCCTACTTCAATTTCCACAGCTTTATCTTGGATCCATTGCCATCGCGGAGCATCTAAAGCTTCCTGGGGGTTAAGGTCAAAATCCACCAGATTATTTATGACTTGCATATGCCCTTGAGGCTGCATGAATCCACCCATGACTCCAAAAGGTCCAAGAGGTTTCCCTTCCTTCGATAAAAAACCAGGAATAATTGTATGATAGGTCCGCTTCCCAGGAGAAAGGGCATTATGATCCTCAGGGTTTAGGCTAAAGCTGTGCCCCCGATTTTGAAGTGCAATACCGGTTCCGGGAATCACCACTCCCGAGCCGAAGCCCATATAATTACTCTGGATAAAAGATACCATATTCCCTTCACCATCAGCCGTTGCCAGATAAACCGTCCCGCTGTGATCCGGCTTACCGGCTTTAGGAATCAGTGCCCGATCCTTTATCTCTTTACTTCTTTTTTCTCCGTACTCATAGGATAACAGATTGTCAACTGTAACCTGCATATTTTTTGGGTCTGTAATAAATTTCTTCCCGTCCTCGAAGGCAAGCTTCATGGCTTCGATTTGATTGTGCACAGTGCTCTCTGAGTCTCTGTTTTGCAGGGTTTGATGTTGCAAAATATTCAAAGCCATTAAAGTAATAATCCCTTGTCCGTTTGGCGGAAGTTCCCATACATCATATCCTTTATAATTCAGTTTAACGGGATTTATCCACTCCGGTGTAAAACTTTCTAAGTCTGTCTTATCCAAATAGCCATTGTGCTTTTTAGAAAAGTCATGGATTTTATCTGCCAAAGTACCCTGATAAAACTCCTTAGCATCGCTGTCCCCTATAGATCGTAAAGTCTTGGCATGATCCGGAGATGACCATGTTTCTCCCGGTTTTGGTGCTCTGTTTTCCGGCGCAAAGGTTTTAAACCATCCTTCATATTCCAATCCCTTAAAGGTTTTTTGATAAACTTTCAAAGCCCGTTCCCAGTATTTTGAAGTTATTGGAGAGACCGGATATCCTTCCTCCGCATAGGTAATTGCCGGCACTAAACATTCTTTTAGTGTAAGGTTCCCAAATTTATCGGATAGTTCCGCCCAAGCGCCAGGTGCTCCCGGAACAGTTACGGGAATCATCCCGTGTTTCGGGATGGTTTCATATCCTCGGCTTTTAAGCTTTTCAATAGAAATACCTTCAGGGGATTTTCCGCTGCTATTCAATCCATAAATATTATCCTTCATCCAGACAATAGCAAAAGCATCACCGCCAATTCCGTTGGAAGTGGGCTCCACAACAGTTAAACAAGCTGCCGTGGCAATAGCTGCATCCACAGCGTTGCCTCCTTTTTTGATAATATCCAGCCCCGCCTGAGCCGCTAAGGGTTGGGATGTGGCAACCATTCCTTTTTTGCCATAGACTAAAGTACGTTTTGATGAGTATTTATACTGCAGATCATGATAATTCATTGTATCCCTCCGATTATATTTATTAAGTCTAAAACTCCCACTGAAGAGTGAGAGTTTTAAGTGGCTAATCTATATAACTATTCGATACAGTTGTGCGAATCTCCTGCTTTTTCGACTATTATTTTTTACTTTTACCGGCTTTATCTCGCAAGCTACGATTCAGTACTTTCTTACGCAGTCGAATTTCTTTTGGAGTCACCTCTACGAGTTCATCATCTTTGATAAATTCTAAGGATTGTTCTAAACTTAGTATCCGTGGCGGCGCCAACTTGTATGCATCATCGGTTCCGGAAGCCCGAACATTGGTCATTTGCTTTCTTTTACATACATTCAGTACCATATCATCCACTCTTGAATTTTCCCCGATAACCATTCCTTCATAAACATCTAAGCCCGGGGAAATAAAGAGGACCCCCCGCTCTTGGGCAGAAGTAAGACCATAAGCGGAAGCCTGTCCCTGTTCGTAAGCAATTAAAGACCCTTTGGTTCGTGTTGGAATCTCTCCGGTATACTTATCATAGCCTTCGAATACATGATGCATAACACCATAGCCTTTCGTATCCGTTAGAAGTTCCGAACGATATCCGAAGATCCCCCTTGCGGGTACTTTAAACTCCAGCTTCGTCATACTCCCCATGGAAGGGACCATATTGACCATTTCCCCTTTTCTCCGGTTCAGTTTATCAATAACTGAACTGGCATACTCTTCAGGGACTTCCACATATACATATTCAATAGGTTCTTTGAGTCCTTCTTCGGTTTCTTTCATTAGAACTTCCGGTCTGGACACGGCAAATTCAAACCCTTCACGACGCATGGTTTCAATAAGAATGGATACATGAAGCTCTCCGCGACCATACACTTTAAAGGTATCCTCACTGACTTCTTCTAAGCGCATGGCAACATTTGAAAGCATCTCCCGTTCCAATCGTCTTTTTAAGTTCCGACTTGTAACAAATCGTCCGTCCCGTCCGGCGAAGGGGCTGTCATTCACGATGATGTTCATGGACATGGTAGGTTCATCCACCTCAAGAATCGGTAACGGGTCAGGCTTATCAATATTACAAATGGTGTTTCCAATATTGATGTTTTCCATTCCCGAAACGGCAACAATCTCTCCTACACCGGCGGAATCCGTTTCCGTTTTATGAAGCCCTTCGTAATTGTAAAGACTTGTCACTCGAACCTTGGTTTGTTTCATATCTTTATCAACAACAATAGCACTTTGATTTTTTTCGATATTTCCTTTGGTAATCTTTCCGATGCCGATTCTTCCTGTATATTTATCGTAATCAATTGAAGAAATCAATAGTTGCAGGGAGTCTTCTTCTTTACCCTTCGGATGCTCGATATTCTCAATGATCATTTTAAACAAAGGCATAAAATCCTTGGCATCATCCTCCATATCCAGCTTCGCTACTCCATTTTTCGCCGAAGAATAAATCACAGGAAAGTCCAGTTGTTCTTCGTCGGCACCAAGATCAATAAATAGATCCAAGACTTCATCCTGTACATGTTCTATTCGAGCTTCTGGACGGTCAATCTTATTAATGACCACGATCGGCTTTACTCCGGATTCAAAAGCTTTTTTTAATACAAATCGGGTTTGGGGCATGGGGCCCTCATAGGCATCCACCAATAATAGTACCCCGTCGACCATTTTCATAATCCGTTCCACTTCACCACCGAAATCGGCATGCCCGGGGGTATCGATGATATTTATTTTTGTATTATCCACCATAATCGATGTGTTTTTCGATAAAATGGTAATTCCTCTTTCCCGTTCCAATGAATTAGAGTCCATAACCCGCTCTTGTATACTTTCATTTGCACGGAAGGTTCCGCTTTGCTTTAGCATTTCATCCACTAATGTGGTTTTTCCATGATCTACATGGGCAATAATTGCGATATTTCTCAAATTTTCTTTTTTCATTACTCATCTGCCTCTCTAGAATTCTCTATTAACTCATAACGTCCATTTTAGCACATTTCCAATGGTTACGCAATTCTTATTTTTCGAGAATCTTCTTCTAGGTTTGTTCGGCTGAAGCTTTCGAAGAGAACTTCATGCATTTTTGTCCTGAAGTACGAAAAACTACTAAGGAGGGTAATTCTTGACTTTTAAAACCAAAGGCTCTACAGCCTCTGCTTTTTTTATGATCCCAAGTGATAAAGTAGTAACGGCACTTAAGACAGTTCACCCGCTTATTATTCCGATCCATTCCCCGCCCTCCTTTTATAGAAAACCGATAGCTTATCATCGGTTTAATAACCCCTCTATCCAGCTAGCATTACCCGTATCACTCTATCAAGTGCTCTTATTATTAAATTCTAATATTTTTCATGCTATTCTGAAAGCAAATACTGAATTCCCAGTTTTAATGTGTTCCCAATAGCATCTTCATGGGTTCTTTCATAGCCGTGGGAAGCATAAACCCCAGGACCGATCAGAGCGGCTTTAAAATCGTTACCCGATCGGAGTGCCGCACTAGCATCAGAACCGTAGTATGGATAGAGATCTACTTTATAGTTGATTTTATGTTCTTTTGCAATTTCTATTAATTTTTTCCTTAAACTGTAATCATAGGGGCCAGTTGAATCCTTAGCACAAATGGTTACATGATATTCTGTGGAACTTTGGCCGTCTCCCGGGGTACTCATGTCAATAGCTAAAAACTCTTTTGTTTCCTCCGGTATAGAAGCACTGGCTCCATGACCTACTTCTTCATAATTACTGAAAAAAAAGTGGGTGCTATAAAAGGGTTTTTTCTTATTTTTTTTCAAATCGTAAATTAACCCAAGCATTACAGCAACCCCAGCTTTATCGTCAATATGGCGAGATTTAATAAAACCGTTTTCGTGGATTTCAGTTCTCGGATCTAGGAATATAAAATCTCCTATGGAAATTCCGAGTTTTTCTATATCTTCAACACTGGTTACCTTCTGATCAATTATTACTTCCATGTTTTCCACACTTCGGTCGATTTTCTTGGCATCGCTATGAATGTGTACCGACGGTTTTGTCGTAAAGAATGTGCCACTAAACTGTTTTTGATTCAATGTTTCAATTACACAATTTTCTCCTTCCACGGAGTTCATCATGTACCCTCCAATAGGATCAAATTTCAAGCGCCCATTCGATTTGATCTCTTTTACCATGGCCCCTAGGGTATCCATATGAGCAGATACTGTACGGTGTTCTTTTGTGACTTCTCCCTTTACAGTTGCGATAATCGCACCTTTATGAGTTTCTTGATAGTCCACCTTCAAAGATTTCAGCTCTTTAATTACATGGTCTTTAAGGTACTCCGTATGACCACTCGGACTAGGTATTTTCAGTATTTTTTCAAGTTCATCGATGGTATATCTTAGAGTCTTTTCCATAGACACATCTCCCTCACTCTTTAAATTCTTATTGATTAGAATTTCTTTTCCCTTTCGACTGAGTTGTTTGATTTCCCATTCCCTTCCCTGGGCCCGCCTTTTACTTTTAAAATATTCCCAATAAACCAGATGCACCGGCAGTCGCGGTCTTGTATATTTTGCTCCTTTTTGCTGATTGTGAGTATTCAGTCTTTTTTCCAAATCAGTTGTCCATCCGGTATAATAAGTACCGTCGCTACATTTAACTATATAGGTATACATGATGTCTCCTCTTGTTAACGGTTTATGCGTCCAATTTTTTCTTCAATTTCTCCAACATATCTTTGGTCATAGAGGTTAAATTATATTCCGGATCCCAACCCCACTGAGTTCTTGCTTCAGAATCATCCAGACTGTTAGGCCAAGAATTGGCTATTTTTTGTAAATTTTCATCCACATCATATTTTAGCTGAAATTCCGGAATGAATTTCCGGATCTCCTTAGCTAACATTTCAGGGTCAAAACTCATGGCTGTAATATTAAAAGCATTTCGGTGCTTCAGTTTTGATTCATCCGCTTCCATTAGTTGAACAATGGCCTTTAGGGCATCGGGCATATACATCATATCCATAAAGGTTCCTTTGCCAATAAAACTTGAGTATTCTTTATTTTTGATTGCTTCATAGAAGATATGCACCGCATAGTCTGTGGTTCCTCCTCCAGGCATTGCATCGCTAGAGATTAATCCAGGAAAGCGGACTCCTCTAGTATCCACTCCAAATTTTCTATGATAATAATCCGCAAGCAGCTCTCCAGAGACCTTAGTTACGCCATAAATCGTCGAGGGCCTCATGATCGTATCCTGGGGCGTTTGATCCTTTGGTGTGTTCTCACCAAATACGGCAATGGAGCTGGGAATGAGTACTGATAAATCATGGATTCTGGCAACTTCCAATACATTATACAAACCGTTCATATTAATGTCCCAGGCAACTTGGGGGTTTTTTTCTCCGGTGCCCGATAAAATTGCTGCTAAATGAACTATATGTGTTACTTGATGTTTTTCAACTAGCTCTTCTATCCTTTCATAGTCCAACACGTCCAGGGTCTCGAAATTCCCCTCATCCATTAATGGGTGACCTTCTTTTCGTTTCCTGCTTGAAGGTAAAACATTTTCTTTTCCGTAAATTCCCCGCATATAACGGGTTAGATCCGTGCCAATTTGTCCTAAGGCTCCGGTGATTAAAATTTTTTTCATATTTGCTCCCTCCAATATATTAAGTCTTTCTTATTTCATAACAGTCTTTATTATACCCAAGATCCGCTATAAAAAACTCTAGAGTTTATAGACCCTAGAGTTTCATTTTACTATATTTTCATTGCATTAGAAACAGGGGGGATTAACTTGATGGCAACATTTAACTAACGGCTTTGATACTCTTTTAATATCACAAAAAAACCAATAGCAATTAAACTTAAGGAAGCCATATGTCTTAAGCTTAAAATATTCCAGAAGAAAAACCTGTTGCTAAGCAAGCTAATCCCTAAGAATAGTAGGATGAAACCTACAATATATTGCGCCGTATTGTTGTTTTTTCCATTAGTTTTTTCTTGGTATTCAGTTTTTTTTTGAACATCATCGGAGGCTTTGGCTTGCTCCGGCTCCACTTCATCCAAATCAACAAACCCCTCTTCCAAATCCTCGGAGGACTTGTTTAGGCCGTAGTCTACCGGAGGTTTCGGCATAATAAGAGCGGCAATAATATAGCCTATGAAGCCGGCCCCGCCGGCAAAAATGAACAGAATCCATGCGAGACGGACCAGGGTAGAATCGATTTCAAAATACTCGGCAATTCCCCCGCATACCCCGGCTATTTTTTTATCAGTATTTGAGATGGTTAATCGTTTGCTCATAATGACACCCTCTTTCCATAGTGATTTTATTTAATCCCGCTTCGGTATAACAAACATAGCAATAATATAAGCAATAATACCAGCGCCTCCCATGGCACTGAATATTACCCAACCTAATCGCACTAAAGTCGGATC
The DNA here is from genome assembly GCF_009910325.1 of Isachenkonia alkalipeptolytica. NCBI lineage: Bacteria > Bacillati > Bacillota > Clostridia > Eubacteriales > Clostridiaceae > Isachenkonia > Isachenkonia alkalipeptolytica. The sequence continues at coordinate 127,121 of NZ_SUMG01000008.1, read as the reverse complement.
CAAATCAAAATATTCAGCAATTCCTCCGCAAACTCCAGCGATCATTTTATTCTCTTCTGATAGATATAGTTTTTTATTCATCTTTTACTCCTTTCTATTATTCAATTTAGTTATATTGTATCCCTAGGTGTATCCCAAACTACGAATATCATCCTGCTTTATTAATCATATACGTATTAAGGTTTCAGATGTCTGATTCTTATTCAAAATAATTTTCTATACTCGGAGTAATATCCTGTATACTGTTGACCCTTAAACGAAACTCATTGGATCCATTTCCAAGTGCGATCATGGGCACCTTATTCATTGTATGATACGGAGTTGATAAATCCTCAATATTGCCGTGATCACTAATAAAAATAAATAAGGTGTTTTTAAAACAAAAGGATTCTAAGATTCCAGCAATGAATTGGTCCAACTCTTCCAAAACTCGATAGGCATTCTCAAAATCTTTCCGATGCCCAGCCAGATCCGTTTGAAAGTACTCGAAAAAAGTGAAATCATTTTTTTTCACAATCTCACCTAAAGTTTCCGCCGCTTCCCGGGGCGTCCTTATCGGGACCTTGGCTTTCCATTTTTCCAGCATAATTCGATTCGTTATATCCTGATAAACAGCTGTTTGTTTTTTTAAATCTTCCTCGGTGCGTAAAGAAAGTCCTGCAGAAAGTGTTGCCACCGTAGATACCGACATTTCCTCAACAGCTTTAGAATTGCTTATCAGGTTTGAAATAAATTTTTTATTATATGCATTGGCATTCGTAACTCTTAACCCCAACTTCTTCAGCTTAATAAAAATATTTTCTTTTTCAATTATCTCACGGAGCTCTTTATTAGGAAATCCGTTCAAATGTTTCCCAATAACCTTTGGTGCATTAACCCCTGTCAGTATTGTGGTTTGTCCCGAAGCACTTTGAGGGATCCCCGGTACCCCCAGGGTGGCATCCGTAGGTACAGGAATACCTTCTTTTAGAAGTGATTGGATAGAGGGTAAATCTCCTGTTTCAATAGGATTGTAAGCAGCTTTTTCTTCTCTCCCTATTCCAAATCCATCGACAAATAACAACAGAACACGTTTATTCTCCATTTTCTTACCTTCTTTTCTATATATTCTATAATTACCAGTCTATCATAATTGTCCCTTAGCTTTCAATTTCATGTTTTAAACAACAAGATATGCTTAAACACAATCTGTTTCTTAGAGTTTATTCCTTGGAAAATTCATATTAAAATTTTAAAAGCTGCGATCCTATCGCAGCTTTTGTTCAAATGGATATCCTTAAATTCAGGGGATATCCATTTACTCTTTTATAAAGTTCACATGTTCCACTTCCTCTGATAATTCAATAAGCAAATAAGGATAGGTGATGGCCTGGGTTACTATTTCATCAGGTCCTGGAGCACGTACGTTGTAAATCAAAATCAGTTCTTCTCCTTCAAGCTTTTCCTCTGTAATCTTTATCGAATAGCCTCCGGTATTTTTCTCTCCGGCAGTAATCAGGTATATTTTTCCATTTTCAGGGTTTTGAAACTCGCCGGCATCAGATTTTTTAGTGTCTATCCAATTGCTTAAAGCTTGATCCTTTTCTACATCCATTGTAAAATAGTTTCCCTCAACCTCCTTAGAACCCATATCCTCTTCCTCCTTATATCTATCGTCTTCTGATTCTTCGTCTTCTGATTCTTCTTTTGCACTGTCATTATCCTCTTCAAGTCCGTTTTCCGGGTCATCCAGCTCTCCACCACAGGCTGTGGCACTTAAAATCAGTCCTGTGATCAGTAACAGCAACAATAAAATCTTTCCAATTTTTTTCATTTGATACACCCCTTTATGATCTTATTTAACCTATACCCTTTAGACGTCGGTTTTATTCCAAATGTTTCATAAAACACAAAAAAAACCGTGTCCCTTCAAAGAGACACGGTTTTTTGTAGAAACCTTAAGAATTTTTAAATGGTCGGAATGGGCGGACTTGAACCGCCGGCCTCACGCCCCCCAGACGTGCGTTCTACCAACTGAACTACATCCCGATTAAGCTACAAAAAATATTGTAATCTTTTTACCGGTAAAAGTCAAGCGCTTTTAAAAAGATTCCTTGCATTATTTTGTTTTTTCCCGGAATCCATCTACCAGTTAAGCTTTTTCGACTCTACAATTTCTTCCATCTCATTTTTCATTCGTCGACTCATCAGTTGCACTACCGCTTCCTTGGGTGCCACTCCTTTATAAATCACATTGTAAATCTGTTCAGTTATGGGCATCTCAATATTATAAAACTTCGACAATTCATAAGCAGATTCCGTAGTTTTAATACCTTCAACCACCATCCCCACTTCCTCCAAGGTTTCCTCAAAAGACTTCCCCTGACCGATAAGTATCCCTGCTCTTCTATTTCGACTATGCATACTTGTGCAGGTTACGATTAAATCTCCAATACCAGATAGCCCGGAAAAAGTTGAAATTTCAGCACCCATAGCTTCGCCAAGGCGAGCGATTTCTCTAATACCCCGGGTCATCAGTGCCGCCTTTGCATTGTCCCCATAACCGAGACCATCGGAAATTCCGGCACCGAAGGCAATTACATTCTTTAAGGATCCTCCCAGTTCAACACCGACAATATCCGGATTTGTGTAAACCCTGAAGTATTCATTAGAGAATAGATCCTGTACAAATTCTGCCCACTTTTTTTCTTTCGAAGTGGATACCACCGTAGTAGGCATCCCCCTCGAAGCCTCCTCCGCATGGGAGGGACCCGATACCACTGCACAGGGTTGCGCCCCCAACTCCTGATGGATAATCTCAGAGATTCTTAGTTTCGAATGAACCTCCAAACCCTTCGCTACATTGATCACTATCTGGTCCTTTGTAAGAAAGGGTTTGATTTTTCTTAGAATTTCCCTTACGGATTGCGTTGGTACCGACAGTAACACCACTTCTTTCCCTTCGATGGCAGTTTTCAACTCATTGGATAACTTAATTGCGCCAGGAATCGTCACATCTTTTAAATACTTTTGATTTATTCCGGTAGTTTTGATTTCTTGCAATTGTTCTGGGCTTCTCATCCACAAATCCACGTTATGTCCGTTACTATTCAGAACAATACTCAATGCACTTCCCCAACTACCGGCTCCGATTACAGCGACAGATAATGGTTTCATAGTATAACCTCCCTTAAGACTTTTTTTTCTTGGAGATGGTTTTTTCTTCTCCCCGCATTAACCGACGGATGTTTTCTTTATGTCTATAAATCGACATAGCAGCCAACACTGTGGCAAAAATAGCGTAATCTCTGCTAAAAACCAAAACTAAAATCGCGAAGGATATCATTCCCATCAGCGAACCCAGGGAAACAATTTTAGTTTTCATTAAAAAGGCAATGCCGATTAGAATCGCCATAAACCCATAAAAAGGATGGATTACAAGGATTAATCCAATGGAAGTAGCTACACCCTTTCCACCTTTGAATTTCAAAATAACCGGCCAATTATGACCTGCTACGACAAATATGCCGGCGACCATGGCATAGTCTTCTCCAAAAAGGTATCGAACCACTAAAACGGCCATTACACCTTTTAAGGCATCCACGACAAAAGTTAGTGCTGCAAACTTTTTTCCCATTACCCGAAGTACATTTGTCGCTCCTGCATTTCCACTGCCATGTTCTCGAATATCAATATTTTTCGCCATTTTTCCTATGAGATAGGACGGAGACAAATTTCCAATTAAATAAGCAACAAAGATGGTAACTAATAACTCCACAGTTAATCCCCTTTCGCCTTTTCTTTTAAGATAAATCGAATCGGACTGCCTTCAAACCCAAAGTTTTCACGTATTTTATTTGTTAAATATCGGATGTAAGAGAAGTGCGCCAGCTTTTTATCGTTTATAAACAGTATAAATGTCGGCGGCTTAACCCCTCCCTGGGTGCAGTAATAAATTTTTAGTTTTTTCCCCTTATCCGATGGGGGTTGATTGAGCAGTACTGCCTCCCCAATAATTTCATTTAGTACTCCGGTTTTTAAACGCATGGCATTTTGATTTGCTACGGCCTTAACGGTTTCAATAATTTTGTTTGTTCTCTGGCCTGTCAAAGCTGAGATGAACAAAATCGGTGCATAATAGCAGTAGGAAAGTTCATTACGAACGTCCTTGATAAAGGTATTCATGGTCTTCGTATCTTTTTCCACTAAGTCCCATTTGTTAATAACAATAACTAAAGCTTTTCCGGCTTCATGACTATACCCCGCTATTTTCTTGTCCTGTTCTGTTACCCCTTCCATAGCATCAATAACCAACAGGCAAACATCCGCCCGTTCTACAGCGGTAACTGAACGGATAACGCTGTAACGCTCAATGTTATCATAAACCTTGCTTTTTCTTCGAATACCTGCGGTATCAATTAATACGTAGCGGTCATCTCCATGGGTGAAAGGGGTATCAATAGCGTCTCGGGTTGTTCCTGCAATTTCGCTGACAATTACCCGATCTTCCCCCAGAATTTTATTGATCAGTGAGGATTTCCCCACATTTGGCTTTCCTATAACCGCAACTTTTACAACATCTTCATCGTAGTCTTGTTCCTCGACTTTTGGGAATAAAGCCACCATTTCATCTAATAAATTTCCGATATTTAATCCCATGGCCGATGAGATTTCCACCGGTTCCCCTAATCCTAATTCGAAAAAGTCGTAATAAAAAGGAGAAGACTCCCTGTTATCCACTTTGTTGAGCACTAATAAAAGTGGCTTGCCGGATTTTCTTAGCATACTAGCAATCTCACGATCATTAGCCGTTAACCCTTCTCTACCATCAAGCAAAAAAATAATTACATCCGCAGTTTCTATAGCGAGCTCCGCTTGACGTTTCATTTGTGCCGGAATAATTTCCTTGGACTTCGGCTCAATACCACCCGTGTCGATCAAATGAAACTGATGACTAAGCCACTCGGTTTCAATGTATATTCGATCTCTGGTAACACCCGGTCTGTCCTCCACAATCGCAATCCTTTTTCCTGATATTTTATTAAATAAAGTGGACTTTCCCACATTTGGTCGTCCTACGATTGCCACAATTGGTTTTCCCATATTATCACCCCTTAAGTTGATTTTGATATTTCTAATAAACTGCGTACAAAACTTTTTCCATCCACAGAGGAAGCGATGACTGTTCTTTTGAGTTCTTGTTCCAGATCTTTTAAAGTAAGATCATCAAGAAAAACGTTTTCCTCTGCTTTTAGCATGGATTTGGGAATCATCGTTATGGTTTTGATATTTTTACTTTCTCTTCCTTCGACCTCTGGGCTTTTTAATGTTTCAATAATATCGCCTCCGGTCACTAAACCACTAACAGTTATCGTTTCTCCAAAGAAGCGGTTTTTCACCGGGATAACTTCAAATTCTATGAAAGGCAACACGCTATGAACTTTTTTTGCGATATTCTCCATAAATTCCTTTGCTAAGACTCCGGTAACCAGTTGAACCAGCACCTGTCTATTGACATCCATTAGATCCTTTAGCTCAGGACGGGAACCCTGTTCAGCCTTAAATTTTTCCATAGCTAAAGCCTCGTCAACTTCCCCGCGAAACTTGGCAACTAACCCCACACCATTTTCAATTTGCGGAAACCCCTCATAATCTTTTATTTTAGGAAACGGTCTCTGTGCTAAAATATAGAACTCATCGGATAGATGAACAAACCGTCTTCCTTTTTCTTTTACTATCGATCTTTGCCAAGCTTCCACCTGTTCAATAACCTTTGAAGCAGTGCCTTGATCATAGGGCTTCATTAGAAAAAGGCCTTCCCGATATTTTGTAATTCCTACGGGAACGATAGCCGTGCTTTGAATATGCTGAAGTTCTTTTAGGTCTTGAATTGTTTTATCTAGATGTTTTCCGTCATTTACTCCGGGGCAAAGAACAATTTGACAGTTCATCTTTATTTCATGATCATTAAAATCCCTCATAACCTTTAGAATGTCCCCGGCCTTTTTGTTGTTAAGCATTTTCACTCGAAGAGCAGGATCCGTAGCATGAACCGATAGGTTAATAGGACTAATACGATAGTCAATAATCCTTTGTATTTCCTCCTCTTTCATATTTGTGAGAGTGATGTAATTCCCTTGCAAAAAGGATAGTCGGGAATCATCATCCTTAAAATACAACGTTTTACGCATATTATTTGGTAATTGATCGACAAAACAAAATATACACTGATTTTGACAATTTTTAGACTGATCAATAATAGGGTTTTCAAACTCCAATCCCAGATCCTCATCATACTCTTTTTCAATCTCCAAAGTCCATATTTCTCCGTTGCTTTTTTGTATATCCATTTCCAGATATTCATCGGAAATGAAATAACGATATTCTATGATATCATTAATAGGTTGACCGTTAATATTCAGTAGGATATCCCCTACCTCAATCTCCAGTTCCGCACCTATAGTTTCCGGTCCCACCTTGCTAATTCGATTAATTACTTCATGTTCCAACCTAAACACCTTCTTCTAACTTTTTAAAAACCATAAACTATATTATCTTATAATGCATTTTTATTATAACATAATTTTATTCCTTTACATAACAATCCTCACTATTATACAGTTTTATAGCAGCACTGTAAACCGTATATAGTTTTCAGTCTTTGTTCAAAAGAAAAAACACTAGCTATTGCTAGTGTCAGGATCTTTAATTAATTTATTAAGCTCCTCCATGAATGTGCTAATATCTTTAAACTCCCGATAAACCGAAGCAAATCGCACATAAGCAACCTCGTCGGTTTTTTTTAGTTTATCCATAACCAGTTCGCCGATAAAATTTGTACTTATTTCCTTCTCCATGGAATTGTACAAGGTTTTTTCTATGTCATCCACGATCTTTTCTATATCCTGTAGAGAAACCGGTCTTTTTTCACAGGAGCGAATAATGCCATTCATAACTTTACTCCGGTTATAGGATTCCCGGGTTCCTCCTTTTTTAATAACAATCAGTGGGAGCTCTTCTATTTTTTCGTAGGTGGTAAAGCGCTTTTTACAACTCGAGCACTCTCTCCTTCTGCGAATTGCCTGCCCTTCTTCGGTAGGTCTTGAATCAACAACTTTCGATTCTTCATGGGAACAAAATGGACAATTCATCTAAATCCTCCTAGTTCACTTTATCTATTCCTTCGTAGAAACACAGGAATGTCTAAGGAATCTCCTTTTTTCTTTGATTCTATCGTCTGGTCTTTTTTTTGAACTTCCTCTTCATTCAGAGGCTCATTATCAAACCCGGTAGCAATTACTGTAATTCTTAACTCATCCTCTAAGTCTTCATTGATCACAGCTCCAAAAATAATGTTGGCATTTTCATCAGCGGCTTCCGTAACCAATTCCGCGGCTTCATTAACTTCAAAAAGGCCCAATCCCGCTCCGCCGGTAATATTCAACAACACTCCCTTTGCCCCTTTTATTGAGGTTTCAAGCAACGGACTTTGTATTGCCTGTTTCGCAGCTTCTGAGGCTCGATTTTCTCCTACGGCACTTCCAATCCCCATGTGAGCCAGTCCCTGCTCCAACATGATCGTTTTAACATCGGCAAAGTCCAAATTCACAAGACCGGGTACCGCTATTAAATCAGAAATCCCCTGAACCCCTTGTTTCAAAACGTCATCCGCTATTTTAAAAGCATCCAACATAGTGGTTTTCTTTTCAATGACCTGCAGTAATCGATCATTAGGAATGGTAACTAACGTATCCACTTTATCTCTAAGATCATCTATACCGATTTGAGCATGGGACATCCTTTTTTTCCCTTCAAAAGTGAAGGGCTTTGTAACAACCCCTACCGTTAGTATTCCCATTTCTTTTGCAATTTCCGATACAATAGGCGCAGCTCCGGTACCGGTTCCGCCTCCCATTCCCGCAGTTACGAAAACCATATCCGCCCCTTCAAGTCTTCGGTAAATATCTTCTTTGCTTTCCCCAGCAGCTTTCTTACCGATTTCAGGATTTGCTCCAGCTCCTAATCCCTTGGTTAGCTTTTCTCCAATTTGTAATTTATGTTCAGCTTTAGAAGAATACAAAGCCTGCTTATCCGTATTAATCGCAATAAATTCCACACCTTTTAAGCCGGATTCCACCATACGGTTTACTGCATTGTTTCCGCCTCCGCCAACACCAACAACTTTTATTTGAGCAAATTGATCCATGTCAACATCAAATTCCAACATAAGCATTACCTCCCTATAGTACGTATGAATATTTCTTATTTCAGAACGGTTTGATACCAAGATATAGTATGATAAATTATTCCTTTATACAATAATTCAACACATCTTTTCAAAATCCTTCTTTTTTATGAAAAAAAATAAAAAAACTGTTATTTCCTTTGACTACGAGCAGTTTTGCTTACTCCTCTAGCAACCCTCAAGCGATGGATCGCGATCCGCCTTATAACCGCTAGATTTTGGAATAATCTCCCTCCAAAAGCAAAAATCGCCGCATAATAGAGAGGGACTCCTAATTTATCACCAATATAAGCCAGAACTACAGCTAAAATCGTGTTTCCGAAAAAACCGGAAACAAAAATTTCTATATCAAATTTTTCTTCAAGGCTTGCTCGGAAAGCTCCAAAAACCGAGTCCAGTGCAGCAAGAATTGCCACTGAAATGTACAGTGAAAAACCGGGAGGGTAAGTAATCGGAATTAGAAATCCCAGTGCCACGCCTAATAAAATTCCAATAAATGCAAAAATCATTTAATCACCTTCCTGTATCTCTATATAATTCAGCGCCGGCTCCCGTTCAAAGGCTTTTATCAAAATTTCATCACTAATTTCCGACCCTACAGGAAGTTCATAGTACTCCCGTAAAATATAGGCATAGGAAGTAGGCGCGTTAATCGCAGCATTAAGGGTGTCCGGATTTCCAATAGCTTCTATAATAAAGGGCTGCCCATAGGTAACATCATTTACCGTGATAGTCGCACCTTGACACTTGATTTGGGTTTGGCTGGTCACCCGCTGACCATTTATTGCTAACGCCTCTGCCCCGGCTCTTCTAAGATCATTCAAAATATTCAATACATCCAGGTCATGGATCACAAGATTGTTGGGATCTTCTCCTTCATCCAGTTCTCGCTCACTGTCCTCTAAGGTTACTGTAACTCCCGGCCCCCTCAACGGTGTAAGGTGGCTATACATTTTTTGTTTTTTCACCTCTATGGCAAGAACCTCTTCTAGCGTTCCCTCCTGAAGTGCTTGCTGGTACTCCTTTAGCTGAATTCTCTGTTGTTCAATATACTCCTCTAGATCTTCAACTTCCTGTTTTGTTTCGGATATTTCGGTATTAAAAGCCTCTACAGTATCTAGCCTAATGAAATCATAATTCATGTCCGTATTACGGATATTAGTTACCAACATAAAACTTACGAAAAAAAACGTTATCCCGATAATTAATTTATCCCTTGAGTTTTTCATAGTAAAAGCTCCTTAAATTCTATTGTTCATCTTCTGCTAACGGTACCGCGTACTCAAACTCCGAAATATTTTGTGCTCTTTCAATAAATATATTATCCTCTTTGGTAATTTCCACGTTAATTCCAGTAAATTGTCTTATTTCCCATATAATGCCATAGCGAATATTCAAAGCCGCTTCCAGTGTGTCCCCATGTCCAATTGCTCTTATCTCAAAGGGAGGACTAATGGGTCGGTCATTGACATGAATGGCATTAGAACCATAATAAATTTCAGTCAAAGCGGTATAGCGCTCCCCGTTTATTTCTATAGCTTCCGCACCGGCGGCATTTAAGTTATTGGCAAGAGACAGTAAAATATCGTAATTATACAACAAAAACTCTCCCTCTTCCTCTTCACTTTCAATGGTGATAACTACCCCCGGTCCCTGTCCGGAAACATGACCAGAGATCAATTGGTACCTTTGTAAATCCCTTCTAAGATTTTGTATAATCAGATTTTCATCCGCATCGGTCTGCTCGTACTCCTGAAGACGATTTTCCAGATCCGTTAGTTCCTTCGTTAGTTGCTCCCGTTCCTCTTGAAGATTTCTAAGTTCAATGGCCATAGCTTGGGAACGTTGGGTAGAAAGAAGTTCTCCTCCGGTTGTGTCCCGAATAGTTTGAAACTGAACGGATAATGAGAATACCACAAGCATGGAGAGTAGTCCTAAAATAATTTTACTTTTAACATCTTTCATTTTTCATCCCCCTAAAGCCGTTATCCTAAACATACAATCTAGTTATCACCAGTGGGTTCTTCTTCCTCTTCAGATTCTTCTAGATGCTTCTTTTCTTCCTCTTCATTAGACCGGCGATCTTCAAAAAAAGTTCCCGCTTCCACATAGATATAATCCTTGTATTTTGATATAATCGATACATTGCGCTGATTACGATTAAGTAAATCCTCATAAACCTGTTGTGTTGCAACAATCGTGTAGGGTAAATCTATGTCAATTCCTAGCACAATATCAATATGCTCTGTTGTTTCTACAATCAGTTGATCTTCAACTAAATAATACTCTGTAATATCTGTAGAAATATCGGAAATCGATAAAGCTTCATAGGCATCTAATGAAAACCGTAGTTGATCATTATTATCGGTGATAATCTCATTTCCAATATCTGCACTTTGGACCTGCACCTCTCGTAAAACCGGCAAATCTCCGACAATGTAGGAGTCTGATTTTCGCAGAAGGAAAAGCTCCCTATCCATAAATAAGTAATTACCATTATAGGGTATTATAGCATATTCTTCCCGTTCTTTCAGCTTTATTTCAAGGGTATCAGGCAATTTTCTTTGGATAATTACCTCGCGGACATAGGGATGTTCTTCAATGCCCTGTTCTTTTTTATTTAAATTATATCGAAGAATGTTCTGATTCAATGTGATTTCAGTAGTATCTTTAAAATATTTTTTGGTGATATGTTCTGAAGCCTCTATCTCCAGATTTTGTAGCATCAAAATATCCATATAAAGCATTCTAACAATAATAACGCCAAAAATGATCATAAACAGCACTATTCCCTTTATTATCCGCCCTAATTTTTTCATGACTTCACCTAATTCAATTCTTGTTTATTATATAAACTTTCGAATAACTTATAGAGATCTTCTTCCGTTTCTCCTTGGGCTAAGGCGGCATTTTTGTTCCCCATGTCCTTCAGTAGATGCTGATCCTCAGTTAATCGCACAATTTCTCGATGAAGCTTCTCTCCGGTTAACTCTTTTTCTAAAATCACAATAGCTCCCCCTTTTAATTCAATGCTTCGGGCATTATACTCTTGGTGATTTTCTGCTGTGTAAGCCTTCGGGATTAAAATCGCAGGCTTCCCTGTTGCTAGAATTTCCGTAATCGTTATCGCTCCTGCACTGGAAATGATCAAATCCGCTTCCTTCATTTTATCCGGCATATTTTCTAAATAGCTTACCACTTCAATATCCTGATGCTTTATCGTTTCATTCATTCCATTAAAATGGTGTTTTCCGCTGACCGCCAAAATCTCATAGGGCAGTCGGTCATAATTCTCAGCAATCCACGAAACCCCTTCATTGATTTTCGTTGCTCCTCCGCTGCCGCCAAAAATAAGAATTTGCTTCTTTTCTTGTTTTCTCTTGGATTCTGAAGGTTCCCGAAAAGCTTTTCGAATAGGATTACCGGTCAATACCATTTTTTTGGGATGCACAAAATACTTCTTGGAGTCTTCAAAACTGATTGCAATAACATCCACTTTTTTTCCAAGGATTTTATTTGTTAAACCCGGATAGACATTTTGTTCATGGAGCATTGTGGGAAAATTCTCCCTTGCAGCAGTGTATACGATCGGCCCGCTTACAAAACCTCCGGTTCCAATTACAACATCAGGCGAAAACTTCCGAAGGATCTTTTTGGATTGAGCTAGACCCTGTAATAGTTTCAACCCGCTTTTAACATTATGAAAGGATAGCTTACGCTTTAAATATCCTACGGTAATAAACTCAATAGGATAGCCGTATCTCGGTATAATTTCACTTTCTAAACCATCCTTCCTGCCCACGAAAAGAATTTCCGCGTCGGGATTTTTAGCTTTTATGGTATCGGCTATGGCCAGGGCAGGGTATATATGTCCCCCGGTGCCACCACCGCTTATAATCACTTTCATTTTGTGCCTCCTTTAGTAAAGTCACAGTATTTTGAGATGTTTATCATTATGCCCATAGCCGTCATAAAAATCAACAAAGAACTCCCCCCATAACTAATGAAAGGAAGAGGCATGCCGGTGACTGGCATGGAAGAAGTGGCTACCGCAATATTGATAATCACTTGAACAGCAATCATGGTAACAATTCCCGTAGCCACTAATGTACCAAAGAGATCCGGCGCATTCATGGCGATTTTAATACCTTTCCAAATCAGCAACATAAACAGCAACATTACGAAGAGTCCTCCTATAAACCCTAATTCTTCACCTATTATAGAAAAAATGAAATCGTTATGAGCTTCCGGAAGATACAAGTGCTTTTGCACACTTTTTCCCAGACCCTTTCCTAGAATACCTCCGGCTCCAAGGGCATATAAAGATTGTATTATCTGATAACCGTCTCCCTGGGCATAAGCCCATGGATCAACAAATGTCATTAAGCGGTCCGTTCGATAACTGGCTCTTTCCGCTACAAAAACTAATTGATAGAGCATATATCCTATTCCTGAAAACACAACACCGCTTAACAAAGCAAAGTGAGATATCTTCATACCACCAATAAAAACCATGGTAATCATTATAGCAATCACCACAATAGCAGTACTAAAATCATGTTGATCAATCAAGTAAAAAAACACCCCTCCAAGTACTAAATAGGGAAGAACCCCAGTAAAAAAATTTCGAATTCCCTCTCCTTTATTCTCGATAGATGCCGCTAAATAAATAATAATTCCCAACTTAGCAATCTCCGAAGGCATTATACGTATCGGACCGACGCCTAGCCAGCGGGTTGCCCCTTTCACTGTAATTCCCAAGGGGGTAAACAAAAGTAGTAAAGCTACTAAACTCACGACGAGAATAAACTTCGACCACCTTTTCCAAACAATGTATTTGATTTTTGAAGCCATAAACATCCCGAGACTTCCTAGAACTGTCCACATGCCCATCCGCTTTAAATAATGAAGACCATCGTTATATTGTACCAGAGAATATGTATAGCTGGCACTAAATACCATGATGATACCTATAGTCACCAAGCTTGCAACGGCAAAAACGATGGTTAAATCCGTTGCTTTTTTTTTAATCATCGGATACCCTCCCTAATTTTTTAAAGATCTCTTTAAAATGTTCTCCTCTTTTTTCATAGCTCGAATACATATCCCAGCTAGCACAAGCAGGGGATAATAAAATCACATCCCCGGTTACCCCTTGATCAAAAGCAAACTTTGCTGCCTGTTCCAAATTCTTCACGGCTTTTGTATTTCGAAAGCCTTTTTCTTTCGCCGTTTTTTCAATAACTGGAGCAGTTTCCCCATAAACCACCAAATACTTTACCCTTCCCGGAAAATGATCAATCAGCGCTTCAAAATCACTGCCTTTATCCATCCCTCCGGCCAAGAGGATAATAGGGTCATTTACGGCTTCCACCGCTTTTATTGATGCGTCGGGATTTGTTCCCTTTGAATCATTGATAAAAGTAATCCCATGGACTTCCCCACAAACTTCCATACGATGTTCGACCCCTTTAAAGCTTTTTAATCCCGCTCGAATATTTTCAATACTGATGCCAAGGCTCCAAGCTATTGCAGTGGCTGCTAATGCATTTTCTACGTTGTGCTCCCCTAAAATCTTCAAGTCTTTTTTATCTACAACTGCGATCTCCTTGTTATGAGTCTTTACGGTAATTTTTTCTGATTTTATAAAAACCCCTTCTTCCAAAGGTGTCAGGCGACTGAAGTAAAATTTTCGAGCCCCTAAGTGCAGTGTAGCATCCCTTAAAAATGAGTCATCATAATTAATGATCGCCGTATCATTGAACCTTTGGTTGCTAAAGATGTTCATCTTACATCGGGTATAATTCTCCATTGTTTTATGGCGATTTAAATGGTCCGGTGTAAGATTAAGAATTGCGGCGATATCCGGCCTGAAATTTTTCACGCTTTCAAGTTGAAAGCTACTGACTTCTGCAATAAAACAATCCTCTTCGGTAGAGTTTAACACTTTAGATATCATTGGGAACCCAATATTTCCTACAATATGGGTTTTGGGATTCTCTTTTTTAATAATCTCACCGGTTAAGGCGGTTGTTGTGGTTTTTCCGTTGGTTCCTGTAATCGCCACTAGCTGTCCCTTCATCAATCGGTAAGCCAGTTCAATTTCTCCAATCACTTCAATTCCATTTAGCTTCGCATCTAACACAAGGGGAATCTCCGTCGGCACCCCCGGAGAGAGGATCACAAGCTCCGGATCCCCTGCTTCTTTTAAATTCCTTAATTGTTGCCCTAAAAGTAGTTCTTCCCCGGTTAATTTTAATTTTTCCGTAGTCTCTTGCAGTTCTTTTCTAGACTTAGTGTCAGTAATCATCACCTTTGCCCCCAGCTTTTTCAGTACCTTTACCAAGGGGATCCCCGTTGTTGCCAAACCCACAATTAGTACTTTTTTATTTTTTAAATTCATTATCCCACACCCCTGTTTTATATTTCAAACCGGACACTAACGATACTGAATAAATATAAATCATATTTAACGAATAGCAAACACTGCGAATACAGCCAGCATTGTGGTTGCGGTCCAAAATACCGTTACCACCTTCGTTTCTTGCCAACCGCTCATTTCAAAGTGATGATGAATCGGACTCATTTTGAATACCCTTTTTCCGGTAAGCTTAAAGGAGATGACTTGAATAATAACTGAAAGAGATTCGATAAAAAAGATCCCTCCCACTATAGGGATCAATAACACGCTTTCCGTCAATACGGCCACTGCTACAATACCCCCCCCAAGAGCCAATGATCCGGTATCACCCATAAAGACCTTCGCCGGGTTTGCATTGAATATTAAAAACCCAAGACAAGCTCCGGCAATTGCTCCGCTAAAAATACCCGCTTCTATAAACCCTAAACTTGTGGCGAGCAAAGCGAAAAAAACCGCTACCACTGCAGATACCCCGGAGGCCAGTCCATCTAATCCATCCGTTAAATTTACACTGTTTACTGTTGCAATTATCACAAATATCATAAAAGGTATGTAAAATCCGCCTAAATCAAGATATTCCGGAATGATGAACCCTCCTATCTGAATACTTTCCTTAATAAAAGGGACCAGTACAAAAGTGCTTCCCGAAGTTTGCAAATGGAACAATACCAATAATAGAGCAGCAAGAAATTGCATAATAATCTTTTGATAGGCCCTCAGACCAAGATTTCGTTTTAATACAACTTTGATGAAATCGTCAACAAAACCGATGGCTCCAAAGACCAGAAGAGAGAAAATAAGGATCCACATTTCCGAACTGCTCCCACCAATAATCAAGGCGGCAATAATCGTAGCCAGGATGATGATAATCCCTCCAATAGTTGGCGTTCCAGCTTTTGAAAAGTGACTTTCCGGCCCCTCTTCCCTGATACTTTGGCCGGCTTTTATTCGTCTTAACAAAGGGATTATCAATGGACCTGAGAGAGCTGCAAGAAAAAAGCTTACAAATAATGTGATGATGATTTGAGTATAGTTAAGCATTTTGTTGTCTTCCTTTCTTTAGGATTTCAATAATTTCTTCCATTTTCATGCCCCTCGAACCTTTAATCAGCACGAGATCTTCCTGCTTTAACAGTCTATCTAAAAGCTCTGCAGCTTTTTTATTTGTCTCAACATGTTCTACCATCTCCGAAGGAAAGCCCTGTTCGATCGCTTCTAGACCAATCCACTTAGAATCAGTCCCTTTGGTAATTAATCGGTGGAAACCGCCTTTTGAAATAAACGAACCAACTTTCCGATGCCCCTCCTGAGAATACTCCCCAAGTTCAAGAATATCTCCCAGAACTAATATCCGGCGACAACCTTCCATTTTTTTTGCAACAGCTATGGAAGCTTCCATAGACTCGGGACTGGCGTTGTATGCATCGTTAATGATCTTTGCCTTTGAAATTTCATGGGTTTCAAATCTCATATCAGAGATCTTAACTTTCCCTAGCCCCTGCTGAATGTACTTATATTCCATATCATAATAACAACCAATCCATATTGCGCTTAAGGCATTGACTATTTGATGTTTCCCAGGAAGTCTTATGTGAAACTTTCTAATTTCGCCGGCTATTTGAACCTGAAATTCACAACCGGTGTCCTCTTCCCGAATTTCAAGAGGATAAAAGTCATTACGTTTATTAATTCCGTAAAACACTTTTTCATAAGGGGTGTCCATAGTTCGAAGACTCCAAAGTAAAGGATCATCTCCATTTAACAAAAGAACATCTCCCTCTTTCAGCTCACTTGCTATTTCTAACTTAGCCTTTAAAATATTTTCTTTGGATTTCAGGTTTTGAATATGGGCTGATCCAATATTCGTAATTACTGCAATATTAGGGGGTGCAAGTTTTACCAAAGTTTGAATTTCCCCTAAATCCGACATTCCCATTTCCAGCACTGCCAGTTCGTGATTTTCCTGAAGGTTCAGCAATGTTAACGGAAGCCCCACTTCATTATTGAAGTTCCCTTTAGTTTTATGGATAGAGAAGTCTTCTTCAAGCACTTGAGCGATCATATCCTTCGTGGTGGTTTTTCCCACACTTCCAGTAACACCGATGATCTTCGGTGAGATTTTAGCCGTTTGATACCGTCCTAGGTTTTGCAAAGCTACTAAAGTATTATCCACTTCAATGACATTTATCTCAGGATAGTTTTCAAGGATTTCCTCTGTTTTCAAATTACTCCAGAATTTTTCTTTAAAAAAACCTAGGGCTCCTTTATCGATGGCTTGATAAATAAACTCATGGCCATCGAAATTTTCTCCTTTAAGCGGCAAATAAAAATCCTTTGGGCGGATGGTTCTAGTGTCTATGGATAAGTTTTTGACCGAGGTATCCGGATCCCCTTGAATCAATGTTCCCTTCGTAGCTTCCAACATGTTTTTTATTGTTAAGTTCAAATTGATCCTCCTTCTAAACTTTCGTTCGTTTTAACAAGAGATGTTTTGTAATCTAAAAGTTTTACAATCATCTATATTATAGCAGATTTCATCCAAGGTTATCTATGGCTATTTAGTCTTTATTACTATTTAGATTCACTTCTTTATCTCCAAAGTTTACTATCGGTATATAACTATAATTAAAAGAGAAAACTATTCCCCATTACTATCTCTGAGGAATAGTTTCTTTTATTGAAATTCCACTACGATAACCTTTTCTTTTTCCACAATCGTACCCGGTGCAGTATCCTGATTCACGACTCTACCTTCTCCTTGTACTTTAAGCTGTAACCCCATAGCTTTCAGTATTCTTTTCACTTCCGATACAGTCATTCCTTCCAGGTCTGGCATAAGCAGTTCTTCTTCCTGGTCACCCTGTTCAATATAAATACTGATTGTAGAATTTTTTTCGACTTTTACCCCGGGCTTTGGACCGGTTTCCACAACTAAAGCTTCTTCATTCACCAAAAATTCATTAACCACCAGATACTCTAAATTATCATGCCCCAGTATTTCCCTGGCCTCTTTTAGTGTTTTATTCAGTACGTTTGGAACTTCAATTTTTTCCTCATCCTCAATTTTCTCTAGTTCTTCCTCTGTATATCTTGGTTCAATTCCTAAATAGCGAAAAGTTTCGGAAAAAATTTCACCAGCAATGGGAGCAGCGGTGGTATTACCATAAAGGGTTCCTCCCCTTGGTTCATCTACAATGGTTATTACTGCAATTTCCGGGTCATCCATAGGGGCTGCTCCGACAAAAGAACCGATAACCACCCCCGAGGGGTAATGGCCATCCACTAGCTTTTGTGCAGTCCCCGTTTTTCCTCCTACCGCATAACCGGGGACATAGGCCTGACTGTTACCTAGACGCATAGCTTCTTCAGAAATCCGTCGAATATCCCTGGATGTCTCTTCGGAAACCACTTGACGTACCATCCGATGCTCAACTTTCTCTACTGGGTTTCCCTCAGCATCCAAAAGTTCTTTAACAATCTGAGGTTCCATTAGTTCCCCATTATTTACCGCCGCTGAATAAGCGGTTAGAATCTGTAAAGGTGTGGTATTAAAAGATTGGCCAAAAGACATCGTTGCTAAATCCCGGGTGAAATTTTCCGGTCCTTCGGGTCGTACCTCTTCCAAACTTGGGATAATAGATCTTGATTCTCCAGGAAGATCGACCCCTGTCAGATCAAAAAATCCAAAACCTTCGATGTACTCATAAAAAGCCTCGCCTCCCAAATCTTGGAGCATCTCAACAAATACGGGATTATCTGAATTTCTGTAAGCTTCGGAAAAAGTTTGATGACCAAAAGGATCATAATATCGCCAACTGCGAATAGGCGGTCCTCCTACATCAATATAACCATCGGAATAATATTCGGAGTCCAAACTTGCCGTTCCCTCTTCTAAGGCCGCAGCAGCAGTAATTGCTTTAAATGTAGAACCCGGCTCATAACTATCATTAATAACAGGGTTTCGCCACATGCTGAACCAATACTCCAATCGCTCTTGAGAATCCATTAAAGCTAAAGCTTCTTTTTCCTTCAGATCCAAAGGTTCCCGTGGATTGTTAGGATCGTAATCCGGTTTTGCAGCCATTGCCAATATTTCTCCGGATTTCACGTTCATAACCACTGCCATCGCTCGCTCCGGGTTGTGAATCTCCATAGCATTGTCTAAAGCTTTTTCCGTAATATGTTGAATCACCTCGTCGATAGTCAGAACTATTCCTAATCCTTCTTCCGAAGGGTGATATACTTCTGAAGAAGAGGAAAGTTGTCTTCCGTCACGATCCACAGTTCTTATCCACCTTCCGGGAACGCCGCTTAAATGTTTATCATATCTCAACTCAATCCCTGCAACTCCCTCATTATCCGCATCGGTATGACCCAGTACATAGGACGCAAAATTACCATAAGGATAATAGCGTTTATGATCGTCAGTTATCCATATTCCCCGAAGTCCTTTATCTTCAATTTCTTTTCCTGTAGATCGGTCTACCCAACGCTTTATAGTTATCACCTGAGACGTTTCATTTTCCATTCGTTCCAGTAAGTCTTTGGCATCAACTTCCAACAGCTTCGCTAAAACCTTCGCCGTTTCTTCTTTGTTGCCTATTTCATCAGGACTGGCATAAACCGCATGGGTACTGGCACTTAACACAAGTTCTTTTCCATTTCGATCATAAATTGTCCCTCTACTGGGAGTGAGGGTGATATCACTGGTTTGTTGTCGCCTAGCCATCTGTTGAAACTCTTCTCCACGGATTACTTGAAGCCACCCTAAACGTAGAACCAGAGCAAATATGCAAAGACTTAAGGTTAAAAACACTAGAACCAATCGGGTCTTGGTGGATTTCCCAGGTTTTTGATTCTGATTTCTCGTCATGCTGAACCTCCTTCATAGGTCTAAAACAGAGCCTCTACCCTGGATAACCACTGCTGTACTCTTTCATTAGCTTTTTCCATGAATCCCGGGGCTAAAGACTCCCGGTTATCTAACTCTTCTAAATGGTTGGCAACTCGATTAACCTCATTAGAATCCACCTGTACATAATTCACTTCTTGAATCTCAGGATAAATCATTTCTAATCTTTCAGCGGCTTCAAGCTCCACACGATTAGAGCGGGACAAAGTTTCCAGCTCGATGCGTAGGGCCCGCTCATCATTTTTCAACTCTGTTATTGCACTGTTAAGTTGATGAATATCATGTCGAGCTTCAGTAATCATTACATATCTTAACAGCAATCCCAGGGAAACCAAAGTAATCACCAGAATCATCGTGCAAAACAATAATTTTTCCAGACGATATTTCTTTTGCATTTCTTCATGCTGTTTTCGAAGTATTTTCTTTTTTTTCTTTTTATGAGGTTTTGCTCTACCATTTTTCAACGGTTTACTATTTATTTCTTCCGGATAAATAATTTCTTCTCTTGCGGCCTCCATGCTTTTCACCTCACTCTTATCGTTTTTCCATTATTCTCAGCTTAGCACTTCTGGATCTTGGATTTTGCTCCAGTTCTTCCTCCGAAGGAAGCACCGGTTTTCGGGTAATGATTTTTACTTCCGAGCGTTTATCACAATTGCAAATTGGAAATTCCGGCGGACATACACAAGACTTGGCAAGCTCTTTATAGGTATTCTTTACTATTCGATCCTCTAAGGAGTGAAAAGTGATAATCACCAGTCTGCCTTTTGTTTTTAGGTAAGGCAAAACGGATTTAATTGTGTCTTCAATAATCCCCAACTCATTGTTTACCTCTATTCGAATCGCTTGAAAAGTTCTTTTAGCCGGATGAGGTCCTTTCTCACGAGCTTTTTTAGGAATAGCTCTTTTAATGATGTTTACCAATTCTTCGCTCCGGGTAATCTCTTTTTCTTTTCGATCTTCTATAATGAATTTCGCAATTCTCTTTGCCCAATTTTCCTCTCCATATTCTTTGATAATTCGATGGAGTTCTTCTTCGCTATATCGGTTCACAACTGTTTTTGCAGTGAGTGACGCATTGGTATCCATTCGCATATCCAACTCCGCATCCTGCATATAGGAAAAACCCCGATCTGCCGTATCTAATTGATGGGAAGATACTCCGAGATCCAATAACATTCCGTCAATTTCGTTAATTCCCAATTCCGTTAGAACTTCTTGGATATTTCTGAAGTTATTATGTACCAGTTGCACATGTTCTTCATAATTTTGTAACTTTACTTTGGCATTGTCTAAAGCTTGTTGGTCCTGATCAACTCCAATTAAAAGGCCTTCGCCTCTTAGTTTCTTAACAATTTCTAAACTATGGCCGGCTCCTCCCAGGGTACCATCCACATAGATGCCATTCTCGTATATATTAAGTCCTTGAATACATTCATGTAATAATACAGATTCATGATTATAGTTCATTGTAATCTCCTTTTCTATACTTTTGTCGGATTTCCTATTACTATACTTATATATTCGCTGTTTTTCAATGAAAATCCTTCTTTTTTTTAAAAAAAACTAAAAAAAATAAAAAAACTGCCATTTTTGGCAGTCTTTTATGACTAGTGTGTTTTTTTCCTAATCAAAATATGGCGAATCCCAAAGGCTGCAAGGATTAAAGCTACACTGATCAGCTGAGCAACCCGGAACTGACCAAGCATTAAACTGTCCGTCCTAAGACCTTCAATAAAAATTCTTCCCAAAGAATATAAGGCAATATACAGTAAAAACACTTCTCCTGTAACCTTTTTTTTCTTAGAATAGACCAATAAAAATACAAACACACCGATATTCCAGAGAGATTCATATAAAAAAGTGGGATGGACCATTTCTCCGTTAACTTCAATCGCCCAAGGTAAATCCGTAGGCCCTCCGTGGGCCTCTTGATTTACATAATTCCCCCAACGACCAATGGCCTGTCCTAAGATAATACTAGGAGCCACGATATCTGCCAACTTCCAAAAATATATGTTTTTGTATTTAGTAAAAAGATAGCCCCCAAGAACTCCTCCGATCAAACCGCCATGAATCGCCAACCCTCCGGATCGGAAGGAAAATACATCCAAAAGACTGTGGATTTCAGGATTGTAAGTGAAAACAAAATAGTAAACCCTCGCACCTATTATAGCAAGGGGAATAGCGACAATAGACATATCCACTATAGTATCGGAATGCAGTCCAGCTCTATTAGCCCTAATACTTGCAACGACAACTCCGAGGATCATTCCAAAGGAAATAATAATCCCATACCAAGCCACGTCCACTCCAAAAATTGTAAAAGCTATTTGATTCATTATAGCAGCTCCTTTAACTCTTTAAATTCAATTCCGTTCATATCCTCCATTATAGGCAAGACCTTAGGAAAAGTCAATTGTTTTGAAGTTTTGGTTGAAGGTTTAACGGTTATAAGGTATAATCGTATAGGTTTACATTATAAACGTTCTATCGGGATTTTTCATGCACATCCCTCCTATAGTTCTTAAATAATTACATTGAAATGAGAGGAAGATTTTATGAAGTTAGGAATAGTTGGTTTACCCAACGTTGGAAAAAGCACATTGTTTAATGCGGTTACTAAGGCCGGAGCCCAATCGGCAAACTATCCGTTTTGTACCATTGATCCGAATATCGGCGTGGTATCCGTACCGGACAAACGTTTAAAAGTACTTGAAGAAATGTATCAATCAAAATCCGTAATCCCTACCTCTATAAATTTTTATGATATTGCAGGTCTTGTTAAGGGAGCTAGTAAAGGAGAGGGCCTGGGTAATAAATTTTTATCCCATATTCGGGAAGTTGCCGCTATCTTACATGTAGTTCGTTGTTTTGAAGATTCCGATGTGACTCATGTAGACGGCAGTGTGGATCCAGAAAGAGATGTAGAAACCATTGGTTTAGAGTTAATTTTTTCCGATATAGAAACCATTGAAAAGAAAATGGAACGTTCGAAAAAGCAAGCTAAAACTGATAAATCCTTACAGGAAGACATGAGAATACTTGAATCCATAAAAGAACGTCTTGAATACGGTCACTCTGTAAGAGAGATGGATTTGAGCGAAAAGGAAGAGTCTGTAACTCGTGAGCTGAACCTTTTATCTTCCAAACCCGTTATTTACGTAGCGAATGTCTCTGAAGAGTATATTTCCGATGACACCTTAAGCAATAAGTACCTTGAAGCATTGCAAAAAATTGCGGATGCTGAGGGTTCCGCCATGATTAAGGTATGTGCAAAAATTGAAGAGGAAATATCAGAACTTGAAGAAGAAGAGAAGGCTATGTTCTTAGAAGACTTGGGACTGGAAACTTCCGGCCTCGATAAACTCATTCAAACCTCCTACGAACTTTTAGGTCTTATAACGTACTTAACCGCGGGACCACAGGAAGTTCGGGCTTGGACGATTAAAAAGGGAACGAAAGCACCCCAAGCCGCTGGAAAAATTCATACCGATTTCGAGCGGGGGTTTATCCGGGCGGAAGTCACCGCCTTCGATGATCTTGTTGCTGCAGGAAGTCCTGTGGCGGCTAAAGAAAAGGGATTAGTTCGCTTGGAAGGCAAGGACTATGTAGTAAAAGACGGAGATGTGATTCTCTTTCGATTCAATGTATAAGACTCCCTATTTTTCATTAATCAACTGTATAACCCGTAAGTAAATCCTATGGTTTTCACAAAACATTTCAAAAAGGATGGCACTCATATCAGAGTGCCATCCTTTTTACTCGTACTGATTTTTACATCTTTTGAGTTATCTTTACTTACTTTTCTGCTCTTTTTCAAACTCTTCCACAATATCCACGGATGCGCTGGCTCCAATTCGCGTAGCTCCAGCCGCGATCATTTCCTTTGCCTTAGCAAAATCTCTAATCCCTCCGGAAGCTTTTACTTCTACGTCGGGACCTACGGTTTTTTTCATCAAGGCAACATCTTCCTTCGTGGCACCGGCCGTACTAAAACCGGTTGAAGTCTTTACAAAATCAGCCTTGGCTTCCTTTGCCAACTCACAGACTTTAATTTTTTCATCATCACTTAGTAAGGCCGTTTCAATAATTACTTTAACAGCGGCCTTTCCCTTTGCTATATCCACAACAGCCTTAATATCATTAAAGACGTAATTATGGAAACCATCCTTCAGAGCACTGATATTGATAACCATATCAATTTCTTCCGCTCCTTTCATAATGGCATTTTCCGTCTCGAAGACTTTTGTTTCCGTAGTTGAAGCCCCTAGCGGAAATCCAACTACTGCTGCAACTTTCACTTCTGTATCCTTCAAGAGTTCTTTTGCTTTTTCCACATAAGCCCCATTTACACAAACCGCATAAAAGTTATATTCTATAGCTTCTTTTACGAGTTTTTCAATATCCCCTAGTCGGGTATCCGCTTTTAGCGCGGTATGGTCTAAGTATTTTTCAATAGACTTCATTTTATTTTCTCCCCCTATTCTGTGATCATCTCAACTAGTACCCCATTCTTGAGGTTCGCTGCATTTCCTTCATCGGTGTCTAAGTGCATTTCCAGGGCATATTTGGGACTTACCCGCACAAGTACGTTTTCAAAAACAACAGCCCGTTCTCCAGAGGTTCTGACTTTCACCTTTTGTTTATCTACCACATTAAACCGTTCCGCATCAGAGGTATGCATATGAATGTGTCTCGCAGCAATGATTACGCCTTTATTAAGATTAACTTCTCCTTTTGGCCCCCTAAGGGTTACTCCCGGACTTCCTTCGATATCTCCGGAGTCCCGAACTGGAGGTTTTACGCCTAATATAAAACTGTCACTAACTGAAACTTCAATTTGAGTTTGAGGTCTTGCAGGGCCAAGCACTCGAATTCCTTTAATTTCTCCTTTCGGACCGATCATATCCACTTTTTCTTCACAGGCGAATTGTCCCGGTTGGGATAGGTCCTTCAACGTACAAAGATTGTAATTTTCACCAAACAATTGCTGAATATCTTCTTGGGATAAATGTAAATGTCTGTTGGATAAAGCTGCGGGAATCATTTTTTTCTCCGTCATAGGTATTCCTCCTTTTTTACTGGTAAACTTCTCTTTTAAGTGTTGCAATATAGGGAAGGTTTCGATATTTCTCTGCGTAATCAATTCCATAGCCTACAATAAACTCATCGGGAATTTCAAACCCCACGAAATCCACAGGGATTTCTACTTTTCTTCGATACTCTTTGTTTAAAAGAGTAACGATTTTTATACTGTTGGCTTTTCTAGTTCCCAAATTTTCAGTAAGATAATGTAGGGTTAATCCTGTATCGATGATATCTTCAACAATTAAAACATCTTTGTTTTCTACTTCCATATCCAAGTCCTTGACAATTTTAACAACACCGGAACTCTCTGTGGATTGTCCATAACTGGAAACCGCCATGAAGTCGATGTAAAGAGGGATATTCATTTTCCGAACTAAATCCCCTAAAAACACATTAGCTCCTTTTAAAATTCCGATCACCACTAAATCCTTTTCCCTATTTTTATAATGCTTTTCAATGGATTTCCCTAGTTCCTCGACTTTCTTTTGTATTTCCTCTTCACTAAACATAATTTCTTGAATGTCTTTTTCCATAAGTACAGTCCTTTCTATGCGTAAGAGTAAAAGCCTTCGCCGGTTTTTCTTCCTAGTTTTTGTGCCCGAACCATTTTTCGCAGTAAAGGATGAGGTCTGTATTTGGAATCTGCGAACTCTTCATACAAGACTTCCATTATGGCTAGGGTAACGTCTAAGCCAATCAAATCTCCTAGAGCAAGGGGACCAATGGGATGATTTGCCCCGAGTTTCATAGCTTGGTCAATATCCTCAGCCTTTGCTACTCCGTCCCCTAATACACCGATGGCTTCATTAATCATCGGTACAAGTATTCGATTTACAACAAAACCCGGGGCTTCCTCGACTTCCACAGGAGTTTTCCCGATGTTTACCGTTAGTTCCACCACTTGATCTTTTACTTTTGCATCTGTGGTAATTCCTTTGATAATTTCTACAAGCTTCATCATTGGTACAGGATTGAAGAAGTGCATCCCCAAAACCTTATCAGGCCGGGAAGTTGCTGTGGCTATTTCCGTAATCGATAAAGAAGAAGTATTCGTTGCTAAAATGGTATCCTCTTTACATACTTCGTCAAGCTCCTGAAAAATCTTTTTCTTTACCGCCATATTTTCTGTAACTGCTTCAATAACCATATCACAATCCTTGATTTTTTCAACTTCAATAGTAAAATCAATGCGATTCATGGTTTCTTCCAGTTCAACTTCTTCCATTTTTTCTTTGGCAATCAACTTCCCTAAACTTTTTTCAATAGATTTCCTTGCCTTTTGTAAATTTTTCTCCGAGAGATCTCGAACTACGACATCGAAACCCTTCACCCCAAAAGTCTGAGCAATTCCTGTTCCCATGGTTCCTGCACCTAAAATGCCTATCTTTTTCATATAAACCCTCCTCTTTTTAGTTTTTATAAAAGAACCCTAACACACCTTATTCCTTTAGTAAATGAATCTTCTTTCACTGGTATTTATTGGTTTGGATGGAATCACTTAAAGTTTGGTTTCCTTTTATTTAAAAAAGCATCCATACCTTCTTTTTGATCCTCTTCAGCAAAACAAAGACCGAACAAGTCCCGTTCAATTAAATTCGCTGTGTCTAAATTTTGCATGTGGGATTTCTCAATAGATATTTTGCTGTATGCTACCGCTGTTTTACTATTATTACTAATTTTCTTTGCCACCTTTGTAGCTTCTTCCACAACCATTCCTTCAGAGGTAAGCCGGCTAACCAAACCGATTTCATAAGCTTTTTCACAATTGATAATCTCTGCAGTAAAAATCAATTCCTTCGCCTGGGATATCCCAACATGTTTTGCTAATCGGTGGGTTCCGGAAAATCCAGGGGTGATCCCGAGACCTACTTCTGGTTGTCCAAATTTGGCATTTTCATCGGCTATGCGGATATCACAACTAAGGGCTAATTCCATTCCTCCCCCCAAGGCATAACCATTAATTGCCGCAATAACAGGACAGGGAAATTGTTCAATCTTTTTAAAAAGAGACTGCCCTGTTAAAGCAAAATCCCTGGCCTGTTGGGGAGTCATACCGCGCATCTCCTGAACATCGGCTCCGGCTATAAAAGCCTTCCCTTCCCCTGTAATAATTAAAGCTCTTAGTTTTTCATTTTCCAATTCTGAAAAAATCTGCTGTAATTCATATAAAAGTTTGTGATTAAGAGCATTAAGAGCTTTGGGCCTGGAAATCATAATTTTCCCGATCTTTTGATCAATTTCAGTGTATTTTATTGTTTGATAATCTTTCAATGTATCCCCTCCTCTTATGATTCTTCATTATATTATAACAAACTTCATTCCCAGTTTGTAGACAGGCCACGGATTTCTTTGTTTTTTTGTGTAATTTTTGTCTATAGCTCTATTGACTTGGATGTTTTTTCTATATATTATAGGGGTACTTCTTTTGATGAACCCTAAAGAATTTTTCTAAAATGATATGCTGTTTTCTATGGTTCAATATTATAAGGCAAATTGTTAGCTACTAATTTATTTATAAAGGAGCAGTGTTATGTCAACTTTAATTTTTGGTCATAAAAACCCCGATACAGACTCTGTAGTATCGGCCATATCCTTATCTTATTTAAAAACACAACTAGGATACGAAACGATGCCCTGTATATTAGATCCTATAAACAAAGAAACCGCCTTTGTTCTTGATTATTTCCAATTAGAAATCCCTCAACAAATTGATAACGTTAAGGTTCAGGTTAAAGATCTGGATTTCCATATTACTGAAGGTATCAAAGAAAGCACTTCAATTCTCTCCGCCTATAATCTTATGGACAAAGAAAAAATTGCCACATTGGCTATTGTAAATCAGCTAGGAGAGTTACTAGGGATCGTTAGTATCAAGGATATTGCTGTCAGCCTTATTACCGGAGACTTCCGAAAACTGGAAACCTCTATGGACAATCTTATTTCCGACCTAGATGGGAATTTGCTTTCGAAGGGCTTATGGTACTTCAGAGGGAATGTGTCGGTAATAGATGATTACCATAAAACCATCCGAGGTCTCTTAGGTCCTGAAGATATAATCATTGTCGGGGACCGCTACGACATTATAGAATACGCTATTGAATCCAATGTACAATTAATTGTTGTAACTGGAAACCGGGAAATACCTGAAAAATTTCTTATTCGAGCTCAAGAGCAGAATATTGCCATGATATCCGTTCCCTATGATTCTTTGTATACCACAAGAGTCATTGACCAATGCAATTACATCTCTAAAATTATGCGTTCCACTAATATCACCCGATTCAGTAATAGAGACTATTTGGATGATGTAAAGGAAACCATGAGCCAAAGTCATTATAGAAACTATCCCGTAGTCAATCAGGATAAGAAATTCTTAGGCTTTGTGGGACGGAAGCATATCCTTAATCCAAAAAGAAAAAAAGCCATCCTAGTGGATCACAATGAATACGCCCAAAGCGCTGAGGGTCTTGAAGAATCTGAAATTCTGGAAATAATCGATCATCATAAATTAGGTGATATTTCCACCGCCATGCCAATATCCTTCAGGAATAATCCCGTAGGAAGTACAGCTACCATAGTTTACTCTATGTTCCGGGAAAACCAGGTAAAGATACCTGTTTCCATTTCCGGAATCTTACTTTCCGGGATTTTGTCCGATACTTTATCCTTTAGGTCTCCCACTACCACTCCAGCTGATCAAGCAGCCGTTAAATCATTAAATGAAATTCTTAACTATGATTTGGAAAACTATGCTATGAAAATGTTTAAAGCCGGAACATCCTTAGAAGGACAAAGCATCGATGAAATATTTTATAAGGATTATAAGGAGTTCAATTTGAACTTTTATAAAGCAGGTATCAGTCAAGTTTTCACTTTAGACATTGAAGAAGTCTTCCGGCAAAAAGAAGAGTTTTTAGCTTTCATTAATCAAACTCATAAAAAAGAAAATCATGACATCACCCTGCTTTTAATCACTGATATCCTTAAAGAAGGCTCTTATATTCTCTATGCATCAAAAAAAACAAATATTATATCAACCGCTTTCAACATTCCAAAAAAACAGGGGGGGTTTATCCCCGGAGTGGTTTCAAGAAAAAAACAGGTGCTTCCAAGACTAATAAATGCAATCGAATTAATGGAGTAAAAAAACCCCGAAAATTAGTTATCCAGTCTAATTTTCGGGGTTTTTTACTTTTTCCGTCATTATTATGGTTTTGTGTTTTAAACCTCCTGTGACGGGAAAATAAGCACCGGCGCCTTTGAATTGGTTATTACCGTTGTTGCGGTGCTTCCAATTAGTAGCTCTTTAATTCTTCCTTCCCCTCTTTTAGAGAGAATTACCAGATTCACCGCTTCATTTTCCGCTACTTCCAGAATGTTATTCGATGCCGTTCCCTCTTTAATAATATAATTCGAGGCAAATCCTGCGTTGAACAAATCCATTCGAATTTTCCCTAAATGTCTTTCAAGTTTGTCTCTTGCCTCGGTTAGCTCTTCTTCAGTTTGACTATACTCAATAGCCGAGACCAAAAGGATTTCCCTGATTTTTTTCATTCCTTTTACTTTTTCTAACACACCCATTGCATGAGAAGAATAGTCGATCGGAAGCAACACTTTATCAAACTTGTTTTGAATGAGGGTCCGGTTCTGGTCTTTTTCTACCCCCTTATATTTTTCTACAAGAACCGGTATTTTGCTGAGTCGAATCACATCAAAGGTTGTGCTTCCCAAAAGAATCCGTTTAATAAATCCTTTCCCGTGGGAGCCTATCAAGATTAAATCAACATTCTCTTCCTCCCCTTTTTTCACAATATCTTTCGCAGGAGTTCCTATTTTAATGTCGATCTTAACCTTCAATCCCTCCTTTTCCAACTGCCGTTGATCCGCTTTTAGCGCTTCTTTTTTCTGCTTCTGAAAACTAGGGGCGTTACTTCCTGCAGAATCAATTTCAACCACATTGAAAACAATTACCTCTTCCAGTCCTAAGTCTTTTAATTCATATAATGTTTGAACCAATTTTTCAGACTCTACAGAGAAATCTGTACAAAGCAGGACTTTTTTAAATTCCATTCTTAATCCCCCCTAGTTTTTCAAGTATGCTTTTCATGATGACCTCTGCTTCAAAACCGAATTTTTTTCCCACTTCCGATCCGGGACCACTAGCTCCATAGGTTTCCATTGTAATCATAAGATCCTTTTCTCCTAAGAAGCGATACCAACCACTTTTGACTCCGGCTTCTATCAGAACCCTAAGCCTACTAGGGTCTCCAAGAACCTCTTCTCTGTATTTTTCCGGTTGCTCTTCAAAGGTTTTACGATCAGGAACCGAAACCAACCTGGAAGAGATGCCTTTTTCTTTTAATGCTCTACGGACTTCCATGGCTAAGGATACTTCACTTCCTGTTGCCATTAGTGTTACTTTTTCTTCAAGGTCCTCCGCTACAACATAGCCCCCTTTCGTAAATTTATCAATATCTTTTTTATCTTCGATTAAAGGTACGCCCTGTCTACTTAGAATAAGCGCCGTGGGGCCCTCCTGGTTTTCCAAGGCTTCAATCCATGTTTTTACAACTTCTTCCGTATCTCCGGGCCTTAGCACTTTCAAGTTCGGAATAAGACGTAAAGATTCCAGATGTTCCACTGGTTCATGGGTTGGTCCATCCTCTCCGACATAAATTGAATCATGAGTGAAAATAAAAATCACCGGTTGTTTCATAATCGCAGCCATACGAATCGACGGCCTCATATAGTCGGAAAAGACTAAAAAAGTTGAAACAAAAGGTCTAAGTCCTCCGTATAATGAAATACCGTTAGCCACACCCGCCATAGCATGTTCCCGTACACCAAAGCGAATGTTCCTTCCATTAAATTGTTGCTTTTGTATTTCACCATAGTTATTCAAATAGGTTTTTGTCGATGGGGATAGATCAGCGGAACCACCAATAAGATTCGGCATAACCTCAGAAAGACGATTCAGTACCTCCCCGGAAGATTTTCTAGTGGCAACTTTACCATTTGAATCCAAAGGATAGTTTTCTAGTAATTCCAAAGCTTCTTCCGGCGTGTTTCCGCTTAAAAATTGATTCAGTTCATTTTTTAAACTGGGATATTTCAGAGACCAAGTATTATAGAGCTCTTTCCATTCTTCATACTTCATTTTTTTGGTCAATTTTAACTCTTCAAAATAATCCGTAACCTCTGGAGAAATGTAGAATTCCTCTTCTACCGGAAGACCTAAGAACTTTTTCATCCCTATCAGATCCTCTTTGCCCAGAGGTGCACCATGAACATCAGCAGTATCCTGTTTGGTAGGGGCTCCATAACCAATATGGGTTCTTGCAACGATCAGTGTCGGCTGTTCTTGATTTGCTTTCCCTTCCTTTATGGCCCGGCGAATCTGACCTACATCATGTCCATCAATATCTTCAATCACCTGCCAGTTGTATGCTTTAAAACGGTCAGCTACCGACTCGGTAAATGCAATTTCTGTACCACCGCCAATGGATATTTTATTATCATCATAAATTGCGATCAGTTTTTCCAGCCCCAAATGTCCTGCAAGGGATGCAGCTTCCGAAGTAACTCCCTCCATCATGCACCCATCTCCCAGAATGGTGTAGGTATAATGATCAATAATATTTAAAGAGTCACGATTGAATTTTTCTGCTAGAATTTTTTCCGACAAAGCCATACCCACAGCATTTGAAAACCCTTGTCCTAATGGACCCGTGGTCGCTTCCACTCCGGGGGTGTCTCCATATTCAGGGTGCCCCGGAGTTTTTGAATCCACCTGGCGAAATTCTTTTAAATCATTTAATGACACGTCATAACCGGTAAGATGTAAAAAAGAATACAACAGCATAGATCCATGCCCCGCGGATAGAATTAATCGATCCCGGTTGATCCAATCCGGTTCCTCCGGGAAATAGTTTAGATACTCTCCAAAGAGCACCGCTCCGATTTCAGCACAACCCAGGGGTAAACCGGGATGACCGGAGTTGGCTCTTTCCACAGCATCCGCTGATAAGCCTCTTACAATATTTGCAACATCTTTTAACATATGCAGCCCTCCATTTTGTAGTATTATTCTTTGTAGTATTATTCTTTGTCCTATATTATACCCATAGATTTACTCTTTAATGACCGATTATTAAAATACAAG
Source organism: Isachenkonia alkalipeptolytica (assembly GCF_009910325.1). Classification (NCBI taxonomy): domain Bacteria; kingdom Bacillati; phylum Bacillota; class Clostridia; order Eubacteriales; family Clostridiaceae; genus Isachenkonia; species Isachenkonia alkalipeptolytica. Next base: position 95,311 of record NZ_SUMG01000008.1, on the reverse strand, counting down.
CTAAACTTTGTAGCTTCCTATGATTTTTCAGTTGCAGAACCTTTCGATAATTTGTATAATTACAATAGAATACATTGGAGGCGATACCTATGGAAAGAACTTTTGTCATGATAAAAAGCGACGGAGTACAAAGAGGTCTGGTGGGAGACATCCTTACACGAATCGAAAAGAAGGGCTATCGACTTATAAAAGCCGAATTAAAACAACCGGATCGAAATACTGTGGAAGCCCACTACGCAGAACATAAAGATCGCCCCTACTTTCAGTCCTTAGTTTCCTTTATTTTGGAAGGACCGGTTATGGCCATAGTAGTTGAAGGGGAAAACATTATAAAAGTAATGCGTTTGATGATTGGAGATAAAAATCCGGGAAAAGCGATTCCCGGAACAATTCGAGGTGATTATGCAAAGGATACTACCCGAAACTTAATTCATGGGGCGGATTCCATAGAATCCGCCCAAAGAGAAATAGCTATTTGGTTTCCTGATGAAGGATAAACTCTATCAATTGTTTTTCTCATCATCCGCATTTTCTTTCGGGCCTTTCTTCGGCCCTGCTTTATTTTCATTTTCGCCGGGTTCTTTTTTCTGCTTTTCCACCATTTTTTTTGCTTTTTCCATTTCTTCAATATCTTCTATTTTCTGTTCTTCAATGTCTTTTTTTATCTTTTCTTTTTTTTGTTCAATATCTTGATCGGCTTTATTTTTTTCCCGATAATCCATAGACTCTTCCATTATTTTATCAAGGTTCGGAAGCAGACGTCGCATTTCCATAGGAACCGGGAATAAAATGGTGGTGCTTTCTGAATTGGACATGTCCGAAATGGTACGCAGGGTCCTTAAGGTTAAGGACCCTTCTTGATGACTAAGGATCTCTGCTGCCTCAGAAATTTTTACCGCGGCCTGTTTTTCACCTTCCGCTTGAATGACTACCGCTCTTCGATTACGCTCCGCTTCTGCTTGACGGGCAATGGCCCGTTGCATAGTTTCCGGTATAATCACATCTCTAAGTTCTACTGCAGTGGCTTTAATCCCCCAAGGGTCTGTAGCTTCGTCTACGATCTCTTGAATTTTTTTATTGATCTTTTCCCTCTCGGAAAGCAGTTCATCGAGATCCGCTTGTCCCACAACACTTCGCATAGTTGTTTGGGCAAATTGACTGGTAGCATCATAAAATTTTTCCACATTTACGACGGCTTTATCCGGCGCTGTAACTCGGTAGTAAAGCACAGCATTCACCTTACAGGTTACATTATCCCGGGTAATAACTTCCTGAGGCGGTACATTGTCTACTACGATCCTTAAAGAAATTCGCTCAATTTTGTCAATAAACGGGATGATAAAAACTAACCCCGGGCCTTTTACTGTCACTAAACGTCCAAGACGAAACAAAACTCCTCTTTCATATTCAGGAAAAATTTTGATTGCCATCTTCAGCAAAAGAAAGAGAATTACTATTAAAACAATAAATGGAACGGCACCTTCTACATTTTCAATAATCTCCGTCATATTTAATCATCCTTTCTCCGTTATTTGTCTTTCCTTTCCCTTTCATCATGCTTTCCCTGTTCTTTTTCAACAATACACACCATACCTTCTCTATTTAAAATCCGAACCTTTTCCCCTTCCTGAATTGTAACAGCATCCTTGGATTTTGCTCGCCATATCTCTCCCTGTACTTTTATCAGCCCTTCAGGGTCAATGGTGTCATTAACAATACCTATAATATCAGCAAATTCGTCATCCCCATGGATCACTTTAGATTTTTTCAAACGGTAAAGAGCGGCTACAATAACAATCAAAAGAACCGAAGCAATGATCGCAACACCGATGGCAATGGTTCGAAACTCTGCTAACCAACGTTCTGAAGCTAGGGGTTCTACAGGTAAATATACTATCCCGAAAATCATACTGATCACTCCTCCAGTTCCGAGCACACCATAAGTTGGTGTGTAAGCTTCCGCGATGATTAATCCTACGCCTAACAAAATCATTATTGCAGCAAAGACGTTCACTTCAAAAAGTCCTAACCCGTAGAGAGCTAATACAAGGGCAATGGCCCCCAGGACTTCAGGGAAAAAGGTCTCCGGCGCGTTGAATCCGATTACCAGCCCGTACACACCTAATAGAAAGAGTATAAAGGCAATCTGGGGATTGCTTATCAAATGGGTAATGGTATCCCTTGTGTTCTTCTCAATATTTTGGATTTCTGCATTATCTGTGTTTAGTGTTACTGTTCTTGTCTTTAGCACAAACTCAAGACCGTCTATATCCTCTAACAAAGCCGGAATATCCTCGGCTATATCATCAATGATCTCTAATTCAATTGCCTCCCTTCCGCTTAAAGTCAGATTTTCTGTTACGAAACGTTCTGCTACATCCGCAGGGCGATTTCTGGATTCTGCAATGCTTCGAATATGACCGGCCAAGAACTGTACAGTTTTGTCATCCGCCGGTTCGCCTTCCCCTTCCGGACTCATGGTCACTGGCATTGCTGCGCCGATGGTAGTGCCCGGTGCCATGACCGCCTTATGGCCTCCTAATAAGATAAATGTTCCTGCAGAGGCTGCAATTCCCCCATCGGGATAAACATAGGTAATAATGGGTACATCGGCATTGATCATATCAGAAACAATATCTAAGGTTGCATTAACAAGACCTCCCGGGGTGTTAAGCAGGATCAGTAAGGCCTCGGCACCTTCCTCCTCCGCCATCTCAATTCCTCTCTGTATATGGGATGTTGTACCTGCTGTAACCATTCCTTCTACCTCGATACTATATACAGTAGCTCTCTTATTGTCTTCTTGCCCGTATCCAACAGTTAACATACTCGCAATCATAACAAAACATAATATCAATAGAGGCCATGGATGTCTCATCTTTTGAAAAGATTTCAATTCAATCCCCCCTTTCTATTCCAAAACAGAAATAACAGGCATTCTATTTTATAAATACCCCATTAAAGTGACTTTAAGAACCGGAATTAGAAGTTATTCAAAAATCAAAAAAAGAAACACCCTTTACTAGGGTGTTTCCTTTTTACTCTCAAAGAGCGAGCAAATCTGTAAGCCGAGTTCTGTATTAAATGGTCATCTATCTAGACTTGCTGTTGCCAGCAAGTTCAAGCAACCTACCACGGGACACGACGGGCAGCCGCATTTCTAGTCCCTACTTGGTCTTGCTCTAGGTGGGGTTTACATAGCAGACTAGTCACCTAGCCTCTGGTGAGCTCTTACCTCACCATTCCAACCTTACCTTCATAGAAGGCGGTATCTTTCTGTTGCACTGTCCTTAGAGTCACCTCCACTGGGAGTTACCCAGCACCCTGCCCTGTAGAGCTCGGACTTTCCTCGTTAACTCTGCGGTTAACGCGACCATTTGATTTACTCGCTCTACATATATTTCATTAGATAATACTACCACAAAATGTCGCGAAAGTCAAAGTTCAACACCTAATCAAAGGACTTTGAAGGGGTTCTTAAGATCCTCAGCTATATAGATTTCCACTTCTTCTTTAAACCGATTTTTTAGTTGATTTTTTATGAACTCTCGGAAAATTATTTCACTTTCATAATGCCCAATGTCTAATATCGATATTTCTTCGTCCATAGCGTCCTGGGCTTCATGGTATTTTAGATCTCCGGTAATAAAACAATCTGCTCCTGCTTTATTTGCCTGTTGTATAAAATCTCCACCGGACCCGTTTAAAATCGCAACCGTAGAGATTTCACGATGTAAATCCCCTACATAACGCACTTCTTTTAATTTTAAAACCTTTTTCAAGTATTCTATAAAACTCTCAACACTTGTAGCCTGTTTAAGCCTTCCGATTCTTCCCAATCCAACTTTCCCTAAAGGAATTTCCAAAGGATAAAGATCATAAGCCACTTCTTCATAAGGATGGACCTTTTCCACTTCTTTTAACAGTTTTCCAATATTTTTTCGCTCTACAATAGTTTCTAGTTTGTTCTCTTCTGTCCTCTCCAACTCATCTTTCTTCCCAAGAAAAGGGTTGGAGCCCTCCCCAGGCTTAAAAGTTCCGATGCCTGCAGTTCCAAAGGTGCAATGACTATAGTTTCCGATATGCCCACCGCCACCTTTGTCTATAGCCTCAATTACTATCTCCCTATGAGTTTCGGGAACGTAGACGATAAATTTACAGTATGGCTTTATTTCCAAAGGACTGATTACATCCATGTTCTTTAATCCAATTTTTTCACCAATATATTCATTGAGTCCTTCCGGAGCAATATCCATATTTGTATGACTGACATAAATATGAATATCCTCTTGAATAATCCTTTGAATCATAGCTCCTTTTCTGCTTTCGAAGTCAATCTCATCTAATGCTTTAAAAATTAAAGGATGATGAGAAATGATGAGATCCACTCCCCTCTCCGAGGCTTCTTGAAGAACTTCCAGATTTATTTCAAGCGTAACCATAATCCGCTGAACCTCTTTTTCTGGTGAACCGATCTGCAGCCCTACTCGGTCCCATGCCATTGCATAGGACTTTGGTGCGATGGATTCCATGTGCTTTATAATATCTTTTACTTTTAGAGACATCCTTTTACCTCCTTAAGATTTTCCAATTTTTTCATCGCCCTTTGATTCACTAAATTCGCTGCTTGACTTTTAGCCCCTTGGGTTTCACGGATAATTTTCTCCATTTGGTTAATCTTTTGGTCTAAAAACTTCAAAACAAGGTTCTTAGGGTTCTCAAAAAGAAAAAATCCTAACTCCCATCGTAATTCATTATAAATTTGAAAACCAGTAGGATGGTTTTTAGCTATTTGAGCCGTTTTTTCTCCCAAGACAGAATTCTCCCGATTTGATTTTCCCCCACTGTTTGAGTAAGTTTTTAAAGATACTACAAGGACTTCATAAATTCTCCGGTCTTCCTGTACTAATAGATCCTTTTTGATGTCAAATCCTTGCTTAAACAAATACATACGCAATTCTTTTTGTTGTTGCATAGGTTGTAAAATTATACGATCCACTGACTTTTTTAGGGATCTGCTTTCTTTTAAAATCTCGATTATGAGTTTCCCACCCATACCGGCGATTATCACAACATCTAAATTTTCCGTCTCTAAGGGTAGTGTCCCCGCTCCTAACTTAGTTTTAATCTGCTTTTCCATACCATGACTTTTTATATTCTTATATGCGGCTTTTAATGGCTCCTGATTGATATCTGTTGCAATAACTTCTTTTGCAATGCGATTTTCGACTAAATATATGGGCAGATAGCCATGGTCCGTACCAATATCCCCCACCTTTTCTTCAGACCGAATCTCTTCTGCAATTTTTAGAAGTCGCGGAGTTAGATCCATTTACACTCCTCCCAAATTATGAATGATTTTTTTAAAAATGAAGTTTTCTCTATTTTATCTAATAGGAAACCAATAGATTCGATTAAGAAGCTATTGGCTTAGTTTGATTTGTTTATATGCTTATTCTAAATAGTCTTTAAGCTTTTTACTTCGACTCGGATGCCGAAGCTTTCGAAGGGCCTTTGCTTCAATTTGTCGAATTCGCTCCCTTGTTACCTGAAACTCTTTACCCACTTCCTCTAAGGTTCTTGCTCGTCCATCATCAAGTCCAAATCGCAAGCGAAGCACTTTTTGTTCCCGCAGGGTTAAAGTATCCAGCACTTCAATTAGCTGCTCTTTCAGCAGGGCAAAAGCTGCTGCTTCTGCGGGTGCAGGAATATCTTCATCAGGTATAAAATCGCCTAAATGGCTATCTTCCTCTTCCCCTATAGGGGTTTCTAAAGATACCGGTTCTTGAGCAATTTTTAGGATTTCTCGGACTTTTTCCTCGGTAATATCCATTTCTTTTGCTATTTCTTCGGGATGAGGTTCCCGCCCAAGGTCTTGAAGGAGTTGTCTCGAAACCCGAATCAACTTATTTATGGTTTCCACCATATGCACAGGGATACGAATGGTACGAGCTTGGTCTGCTATAGCTCGAGTAATCGCTTGGCGAATCCACCAAGTTGCATAGGTGCTGAATTTATAACCTTTAGTGTAATCAAATTTTTCCACAGCCTTGATAAGACCTAGGTTCCCTTCCTGAATCAAGTCCAAAAAGAGCATTCCTCGCCCAACATATCTTTTGGCAATACTGACAACCAAACGCAGGTTTGCTTCAACAAGTTTTTTCTTCGCTAGCTCATCGCCTTTTTCCATTCTTTTTGCTAAATCAATTTCTTCCGGTCCAGTCAACAAAGAAACCTTTCCAATTTCTTTTAAATACATTCGGACGGGATCATCAATGTTTACCCCTTTAAGAAGATTTGCGTCGGGCTCCATACTTTCTTTTACCACTACTTCAGGATCAATTTCCACCTTTTTTAGATCTTCCGCTTCTTTTTCTCCAACGATTTCTACGCCCATAGTGGCGAGGTTGTCATAAACTTCATCCATTTGTTCTTTATCCAAATCTACTTTTTCCAGAGAATCCATGATTTCTTTGTAGGTAATCACCCCTACTTTTTTCCCTTTTTCTAATAAATTCTTGATGGCTTCCTGCTCTAATTCCAAAGTTTTTTCTATTTCAATCGGTTCTTTCGGGGTATTTTTTTTACCATTACTCATCCTGGCCCCTCCCTTCTTTTGATTGATGATTTTGAAGTTCTTTGTTAATTTCCATGATTTCCATTCCTATTTTCAGCAATATTCTATCTACCTCTTCCTTCTCAAAGTTGGGACTTTCTATAAGTTCCTGTTGTTTTTTTTCCAGCGACTTTTTCCGATAGATCAACTTATATTTTTTAAGATTATATAAATAATCTTCCAGGATCTTCTGGATTTCTCCCTCTTGACGATCCAGAGAAGAAATTTCATCGAGTAATTCCTTATGTTCCTGCAGTTCATGATCTCTTGTACTGCGCTGATTTTCATAAAATAAATAACCTACTATTTTTTGATGTTTTTCAATAGAAAAGTCCTCAATGTCTACATGTTCTTTGATAAAAGGAATTCGATCCTCATTATCCATCATAAACTTGATAATGAGTTTTTCCAATTTTATGTGTCCATCCTGTTCAATGTCAGGCATAGTATGCAAATAGTTTGTCCTAGATCTATCTTTTGACCCAAGGGAAGTCCCCTGATCTTTAGAGGGCTTGTTGGTGTATTTTTGATTTTTTTCTCGAATCTCTTTTAACAAAGATTCTTTGGAAAGGTTCAGTTCCTTCGCTACTTCTTCAGCATAAGCTTCCTGTTCAATCGGACTTTTCACTTGCTGCAAAAGCTTTATTGCTTCTTTGGAAAAATCGACTTTGCCTTCTGTGCTCTCCAAAGAATAATTATCTCTGATTTTTTGGATTTGATACTCAATGTGATTTGGAGATTCTTTTATGCGTCTATAGAAAGTATCTTTCCCCTGACGTCGAATAAAATCATCGGGATCTTCTTTTTTCCCCAAGGAGAGTATCCTTATTTTCAGCCCTTCATTTTCTAGGATTTGAATGCTTCGCAAAGTCGCTTTGACTCCGGCTTCATCTCCATCAAATGCCAGGACAACTTCCTTCGCGTACTTTTTTAACAGCTGTCCGTGTTCTTTGGTTAAGGATGTCCCTAAGGTAGCTACTGCATTTTTAACACCGTTACCATATAAAGCAATCACGTCCATATAGCCTTCCACTAAAATAAGTTGTTGGCTTACGATATTCTTTTTTGCCAAATTCAGCCCATACAAAGTTTTTCGTTTGTTAAAAATTTTAGTTTCCGGAGAATTTAAGTATTTCGGTAAACTTTGATCCAAGACCCTTCCTCCGAAGCCAATGACCATCCCACGGGTATTAAAAATAGGAAAGATGATCCTATTCCGAAAACGGTCGTAATATCGATCCCCTTTCTTATTTTTTAAAATAAGACCGGTTTTCTCAATTGTTTCTTCAGAGTAGTTATCCTTTGTTAAATATTCAAGCAAGCTGTTCCATCGATCCTCTGCTAGTCCAAGTCCAAAGGCTTTGATCTCATTTGAACCTACTCCTCTGTTTTTCAAATATTGCAATCCCTTATTCTGGGAAGATGTCAATTTTCGATAATAAAATAACCCCGCTTTCCGATTAATATCGTAAAGTAATTTTGTTTCCTGCCTTTCGTGATCGGAAATATCATCTTCCAGCTCCACATTAATATTTGCTTTTTCTCCCAGCATTTTCAGGCTATCAATGAAATCCAAATTTTCCATTTTCATAACAAATTGTAAAACATCACCGCCTTCTCCACATCCAAAGCACTTATATATCTGCTTTTCTTTATTAATCATAAAAGAAGGAGTTTTTTCGTTATGAAAGGGACACAAAGCTTTATAGGATGAACCTGAAGACTTTACCTCAATATAATTTCCAATAATGTCGACAATGTCATGGGCTTCCTTAATTTCTTCAACTTTATTTTCACTTATTTTTCCCATAGGATCACCTTATTTTTTTGAGTTATCATTTTCATGGGAAACTTTCACCCACGAGCCTTATATTATAACCATATTTCATCAAAAAAATCAATAAAAATCAAAGATGAAATATCTCTCACTTATAAATTAATTCGACATCCTTCTTTTAAATCCTTCTTAATTCCTAAAAAAAATATATTCAGAATATTATCTTGGTGTAGGGATAAACTTGTCTTTAAATAATTTTATGATATATCCATCAGTACAACCGGCAATAAAATCTGTAATCCCTCGTTCTAAACCTTCCTCTTCAGCAATAAAACGGTATTTTTCCGGTAATTCTTCAGGATGATTTAAAAAATAAGAGAATAAAAATTCTATAATATAATGGGCTTTTTTTCGTTCCCTACTACAAAAGTCGCCTCTATAAACTCTTGTAAACATAAAACTACGAAGTTTTGCCATCATTTCTTTTGCTTCTTCGCTTTGATGGGTTTTTATTTTTTCTTCAATGCCTACATTCGGATTTTCCAATATCTTTCTTGTCTCTATTATCAGATCTTTTGTTAAGGTATTTACCCGCTCGCTATGGGTGTGCCCTAAATAAGCCAGCAGATCTTTTGGAATTTCCGACTCTCTTAAAACACCAACGCTTAAGCTATCCTGTATGTCATGGCATAGATATGTGATCCGATCCACAATTTTCACCACATTTCCTTCTAGGGTTTTGCAATATTCACGCCCGGTATGATTTAATATTCCGTCACGAACTTCAAAGCTTAAATTAAGTCCTCTTCGCTGTTTCTCAAGTTTATCAACCACTCGAAGACTCTGCTCGTTATGCTTAAAATGTCCGGTAATTTCCTTTAACGTGTCCTCACCACTATGACCAAAACAAGTATGTCCTAGATCATGCCCCAGACTGATGGCTTCAACTAAGTCCTCATTGAGTCGCAGGGCCCTTGCTACGGTTCTTGCAATTTGACTAACCTCTAGAACATGGGTTAACCTGGTCCTGAAAAAGTCGTCCTTAACAATAAAAACCTGGGTCTTTTCCTTAAGCTTTCGAAAGGATTTCGAGTGAATAATCCGATCCCGGTCTCTTTGAAAAATGGTTCGGATTTCACAGGGTTCTACGTATTTTTTTCTCCCTTTGCTGTCAATACTATGCATAGCATAGGGAGAAAGTATTTTTTTTTCAACAGCTTCGCTTTCCTGGCGTATATTATACTCCATAGGAGTCACTCCTTTACACAAACTATGATGCCTTATATATACCCATTCTATAGACAAATAAAAATAAATGGAGTATTTGTCTCCATTTATTTTTAGAGGTCCTGACTTTTAAATTTTACACAGCTTTATATTTTTTTTATTCCTCAGTTCATTTTTTAAGTGTTTATTAGAATTTACACCCTACTTATGCTTTGGAAATCGAAGGGCCGCTTGAGCCGCCGCAAGTCTTGCTACAGGCACTCTATAAGGGGAACAGGAAACATAGTCTAGTTTTAGCAAATGGCAAAATTCTACAGAACTTGCTTCTCCCCCATGCTCTCCGCAAATTCCCAGCTTTAAATCCTCACGGGTTTTCTTACCAAGATCCACGGCAATTTCCATTAATTTACCTACCCCCGGACGATCGATTTGTTGGAAAGGATCTTTTTCTAAAATCTTTTTCTCTTGGTATTCCTTTATGAAACGTCCGGCATCATCTCTAGAAAAACCGAAGGCCATTTGGGTCAAGTCATTGGTTCCGAAGGAGAAAAATTCTGCTTCTTCAGCAATTTTATCGGCGGTAACTGCCGCTCTTGGAACTTCAATCATGGTACCGATGAGGTATTTAGCGGTGGTTTGGCTTTCCATCAACACTTCGTTTATCGTGGCAATAATCAGTTGTTTAACATATTGAAGCTCTTTTAACTCTCCTACAAGGGGTACCATGATCTCCGGTATTACCTCTAGATTCTGTTCATTTTTCAGTTCAACCACGGCCTCCATGATTGCTCGGACCTGCATTTTATATATTTCAGGATAGGTAACAGCTAAACGGCAACCACGATGACCAAGCATTGGATTCACTTCTCCTAAATCTTCGATAACAGAATGTAGGTGAGCTACGGAAATATCCATTTCCTTCGCCAGTTTTTTAATATCCTCTTTTTCTTCGGGTAAAAATTCGTGTAGTGGAGGATCCAGCAACCTTATAGTTACCGGTCTTGAACCCATGGCTTCAAAAATCTCTTTGAAATCCGATCGTTGCATTGGCAATAGCTTATCCAAGGCTCTTATTCGATCTTCTACTTCTCTGGAAAGTATCATGTTTCGAACCACGGATATTCTTCCCTCTTCAAAGAACATATGCTCGGTACGACAAAGACCAATTCCCTCAGCACCAAAATCTATGGCTTGTTTCGTGTCCTTAGGTGTATCTGCATTGGTCCGTACCTTTAAGACTCTAAATTGATCAACCCAGGACATAAACTTCGAAAAATCTCCGGAAAGTTCCGGCTTTTCCGTCTGGATTTTCCCTTTATAGACGTTTCCTTTATTTCCATCAAGGGAAATAAAATCCCCCTTTTTAAACCGTTGTTCCCCGGCTATAAAATAACCTTCTTTTTCGTTCACTCGAATATCACTGGCTCCTGCAATGCAACATTTGCCCATGCCTCTGGCAACTACCGCTGCGTGGGATGTCATCCCTCCTCGGGCGGTTAAAATTCCCTTGCAAGCTACCATCCCTTCAATATCCTCGGGAGAAGTTTCGGTTCTTACCAGAATTACATCTTCCCCCCGTTCCTTCGCTTCCGTAGCCCCTTCCGAGGTAAAATACACCTGTCCGGAAGCCGCTCCGGAGGAGGCCGGAAGCCCTTGGGTAATCTGTTCAGCCTGCTCGAGCATTTCAGGATCAAAAGTCGGATGCAGTAACTGCTCAATTTGATCCGGTTCAACTTTCATAACCGCTTCTTGTTCTGTGATCTTCCCTTCATCTACTAAATCCACAGCAATTTTCACTGCTGAAGCCGCTGTGCGTTTTCCGGTACGGGTTTGTAATATGAAAAGCTTTTCTTTTTCGATTGTAAACTCGATGTCCTGCATATCTTTATAATGCTCTTCCAGTTGATCACAAACATTTACAAACTCCTCAAAAACACGGGGCATTTTGTCCTTCAGTTCGATAATATCCTTCGGTGTTCTTGTACCGGCAACAACGTCCTCTCCCTGAGCATTCAACAAATACTCTCCGTAAAGTTTTTTCTCCCCGGTAGAGGGATTCCTAGTAAAGGCTACACCGGTTCCACTAGTATTTCCCATATTCCCAAAAACCATTTCCTGGATGTTTACTGCGGTACCCATATCATCAGGAATATTGTTTATTTTTCGATAGATTTCCGCCCGGGGATTCATCCAAGAGTTAAAAACCGCTTCTACAGCGATCAACAGTTGGTCTTTTGGCTCTTCAGGAAAAGGTGAGCGGTTTTCTTTTAAAACCAGATTCTTATATTCCTTTACAATTTGCATCAGGTTTTCCGTAGAAAGCTTCGTATCTTCATCTACCCCATTTTCATTTTTAACCCGATCAAAAATAATGTCGAACTTATATTTATCAATTTTCAACACCACATCAGCGTACATTTGAATAAAACGTCGATAGGAATCATAAGCAAACCAGTCATTCCCCGTTTCCTTTGCCAGTCCGATTACCGACTGATCGTTAAGACCAAGGTTTAGGATCGTATCCATCATTCCGGGCATTGATATTGCCGATCCGGATCGTACGGAAACCAACAGCGGATTTAGCTCATCACCGAATTTTTTTCCCGCACGCTCTTCCAAATCATGAAGATGTCGAAAAATTTCACTCTTTAGTCCTTCCCAAAGCTCTGAACCTTTGGCTAAGTATTCATTACAGGCCTTAGTCGTAATGGTGAATCCTGAAGGCACCGGAAGTCCAATGCTTTTCATTTCTGCCAGGTTCGCACCTTTTCCACCTAATAATGCTTTCATTTCCCTATTTCCTTCGATAAACGAATAAACCCACTTTTCCATATTAGACACCTCCAAATTATTTTGTGCTTCCTACTTTATACCCTTTTTCTTTAAAAATCTCCAATATAATACTGGCACTTTCCTCAACTGCCCTAGTGGAGACGTCAATTACAGGACAGTTTAATTTCCTCATAACTTTATCCGCATAGTCCAATTCTTCAAGAATTCGTTCCATGGAAGCATAATTCGCTCCATCCTTCAGCCCAAGAGCTTTAAGTCTCTCCTGCCTTATTTCTATAAGTTTCCTAGGATTTGTGGTAAGACCGATGATTTTTTCTGACGGTGCATTAAATAGCTCCTTCGGAGGTGCTACTTCCGGTACTAAGGGGACATTGGCCGCTTTGATATTTCGATGAGCCAAGTACATACTTAAAGGAGTTTTCGAAGTCCTGGAAATTCCAACCAAAACAATGTCTGCTTTATTTATTCCCCTAGGATCCTTTCCGTCATCATACTTTACCGCAAATTCAATGGCTTCGATCTTTTTAAAGTATTTCTCATCAAGCCGTCGAATGGTTCCCGGTTCTTTTTTGGGTTTCATATTCAATTCTTTGCTGATTAAGTTCAGTAACGGGGTCATAATATCCAGGGTTCGAACATTCGCTTTTTCCGCTTCTTCTACTAAGAATTCCCTTAGTCCATTGATGACCATGGTAAATACAATAATGGCATTTTCATTTTTTGCTTCACTTATCACTTCTTGTAATTGGGCTTTTTCCGTGGTAAATGGAAACCTTCGGAGCTCGTAATTTCTTGTATCAAATTGTCCAATTACAGCTTTCGCTACTTGTTCCGCTGTTTCGCCTACAGAATCCGAAACGATATATAATACCATTGGTTTGTCTGTCAAATAAACCCCTCCTATTTTTTGCATAAGTTCACAAACAGTTCTGTGATATTGCTTTTGGATACTTTGCCGATAACTTTCAGACGTTCCTTCCCGTTTTCTTCCATCACTTCTACAACGGGCAAACTATCCACTTCATTTTCTACGATTCGATTGGCCGCTTCAATGATCGTCTCATTCTTTGTCACCGTTGCCAAATTAGGCATACGGGTCATAATCATGCCCACTGGCATTTTATTCATATCTCCGCCGCCCATTAGGGTTTTTAGAAAGTCTTTTCGAGATACTACTCCACTTAAATAGTTATTCGCTACTACATATATTGTGCCCGTGTCTTCTAGAAAAAGGGTTACGATGGCATCGTAAATGGTAGAATCCTCCGTAACTACTACAGGCATTTTCATAACATCTTCTACCAGGTACTTCTCTGCTTCCTGTGAAAAAACATTGATATCCGATTTACCGGAATAAAAATACCCCACCTTTGGCCTGGCATCCAGAATACCCGACATGGTTAAAATCGAAAGGTCCGGTCTTAAGGTTGCTCGGATGACTCCTAGTTTTTCAGCGATTTTTTCACTTGAAATAGGCTCATTATTTTTTACTATTTCAATGATTTTTTTCTGTCTCTTAGTAAGTTCTATGACTATCCCCCCTTATTCTGTTACTCTATTGGTTATTGTGCTATATTATATAATATTTTCTCCTCATTTAAAAGGTTTTTTTTAGTTTTTTTCTTCAAATCACACTATTTAAGCTTACGCTACCCGGTTTGACGATATAAAAACTTAAATGAGAGTCTGCTATAGGGTATGCAGACTCTCCATTTAATAATTGTAAATCACTATTCATTCTATGCTTTCATAATCTTTTCCAAATTCTCCAAAAGATAAGCTTTTCCTTTTGTGTTAATTACCACCATGTCATATTCATTCCCATTTTTATCCCGCTTTTCAGTCTCGAAACCTATACCCAGGGAATCTTTGTTTGTTACGGTTCGTTTTTTTCCTCCCTCTAATACTTCTTCCGATAGAACCCCCAGTTTTTTAAGCTGTCGGTTAAGCTCCACCCCTGTGAGTTTTTTGCTGATATGAAGATCAATATGTTCATTGATAATTCTGGAAAATTCATTCACTCCAATTTTACGTTCCGGCAAACGTATTTTTGATTTTTGCGCCGGGGTAATAATGAACTCCGTTAACTTTCGATTATTATATGTTCCTTTCTTGACATTTTCCAGTACTTGCTTAGCAAAGTAAAAGCTACGGATAACCTCCGGATCATGGAGAATATGATCTTTTTTCACTGCCTTTTGTGTACCGGGATCCAATCCCTTTGCTAGATTTTCTAGAATGCTTACTGTCCTCTCAATGCTAACCTTTTCCTGTTGAAGTTCCTTTACCTCTTTTACTTCCATTTCTTTCGTAGCCATTTGATAACCTCCTTAAGATTTTGATTTTTCTTACCTTAAGAAGATTATATCTCATGCTTATTACAAAAAGGTCGCTTCTCAGGCGACATCGGTACAAAATTTGATGTAAAAACCGACTATAAATTTCCTAGTACTTAACCACCTACTTGCTGGCTTGGAAAATAGCTATCCTTGCAATTTTTTCAATCATCAAATAAGGATAGTTGACGGTTTTTAATAATTAAACTTTCAGTTTTTCGTGCTCTTACAACATCCCCTTTTGCAACTTTTCCAATTAAGAGGGGAGAATCAGGATCATGGTTCTTATACTGACCTTCAATGATTTCACTACGGCAATTAGCATAGCAATATGTACATTTATGAAGACAACTATCATAACTTCCAACATCAATACTCTCTATGCATTCACAATTTGGGCGTTGATTCTTATCTTTACGTTTGATTATTTTTTTTTCAATGAGTCTTTCAATCCGATTTGGATCAATACAGCTTCCGGGAAACAGACCCTGGGGGATGAGAACTCTTTTTTCTGCACAGCTTCGAATATTGAGCTTATTTCTTTCTGCTATTTTCACCATAGCCTCCATTAAGGTATCCACCTCGTGAAATCTTGGTGCTCGTACTTCTAACGTTTCCATATTTCCGCGGATTTTCCGATAATCATCCAAAAAACTCACCATTACCGTATCGGTGTAATACCGAAGGATTTCTGCAAGCATGGTAAATGATGCAATATGATAATCCACCCCCCGGCTTTCAGTAAAAATAATGGGGTCGTACCTCCAAACTACTCGCTCCGGCCCAATACAGTCCGACAATTGCTTGAAGGTCTTTAACCGTTCTTCAAGGACCGGGACATTTTTTTCAAATGTTTCATCGTAAGGATTTAAAGTGTATTGAAAATAATAGGGATAGGGTTGTAAGTAATCAATTTTCTCTATTGCCGGCTTCGGATTTTTCGTCCAAAATACAATGGCATCAACGACGTCAGGCTTTGTTGAGACTTTATAAATCTGTTTCGGGTTCATCGGATTTTTGACCATCAAAGAACCTTTTTGTATGCGTTTCACAAACCAGTCAAAGTAAAATGCTGGGATGTCCGTCCTTCTGCTTACACTTAGAATCATAGGACCCTTCCTTTCCAGGCTTATATTCTTAAATCTTATGCTTAATAGCCAATGTATTTTGCATAAATGGACTTTGCCGTTTCTTCATTTTTTGCATTTTTTAAAATGGCCCGACCGTCTTTAAAAACTTTCACCTCTACACCATCCGCTTCGAAGCTCAAAAGATAAGGGTTTCTGCGGGTGGTAATGTTTTTATTCTCTAGACGCTGCTGAATTTCTTTTAGATTCATATTATCCTGCCCCAAGTTGATTTGGATACTGTTTTGTCCACAAATGTAAGTGGCTTCCGGCTTTTTATTGTCCAGATAAATATACTCTTTCTTCACACAACAGGTACAACTATCATTTTTTTGCTGAGGGATTTTTTTAAAAGTATTATCCCAAAGATCGATAAATAGCAAATCTTTCTCTACTTCTTTAATTGAGCCCAAAAGAAGTTTCAGGGTCTCATTGCTTTCCATAGAGGCAACAACTCCGGTTAACGTATTTACCACACCGGCAGTATCACAAGTGGGAAGAGAACCACTATCCGGGGGCTTTGGAATCATGCATTGAAGACAACCCCAGTTTTCCTCCGGGAGAAAAGCCTTTACCATTCCGGAAGTCCCTAAAGCTCCGCCATATATCCAAGGTAGATCATTTTTGAAGGCGACGTCATTGATCAAAAACCGGGTCTTGAAATTGTCGGTACAATCAACAATGCAATCCACTCCCTCTATAAAGTCTTCGATGGTCCGACTGTTTACCTCTTTGACAATACCTTCTACCGTTACCTCACTATTGATCTTTTGAAGTTTCATTTCCGCCGCTTTGGCCTTCGGCATCTCTTTTTTTAAATCCTCTTCATCAAATAATATCTGTCGATGAAGATTTGTAAGTTCCACATAGTCCCGGTCCACAATTCGAACATGTC
Organism: Isachenkonia alkalipeptolytica; assembly: GCF_009910325.1. Taxonomy (NCBI): domain Bacteria; kingdom Bacillati; phylum Bacillota; class Clostridia; order Eubacteriales; family Clostridiaceae; genus Isachenkonia; species Isachenkonia alkalipeptolytica. Next base: position 78,540 of record NZ_SUMG01000008.1, on the reverse strand, counting down.
CGATTCCCATTCTAACCAAATTATTGGCCACCACAGTCCCTAAGGCACCGCAACCTATAATTAAAACCTTTGATTTTTGCAGACGCTCCTGCCCTTTACGCCCGATTTTTTCGTAATTCATCTGTTTTTCGTATCGCTCAAACATCTATTTCCCTCCTAATCTCTACTTTTTTCTCTATACCAATTTGGTTTACTTGCGATAAAATCCCCGTAGGACTTCAAGGTTTTTTGAGACAACTCTTTTATTATTTCAACATCCGCTCTTCCGTACTCCAATGCCCAGGGCAGAGCAGCTATTTGATTTACCGCAATATAAAATTTCAATAGCTTGAAAAATTTCAGGGGTACCTCCTTTCGAAAATAGCCATGGATTTGCCCTATGGCAAATTCAGTACTTACTTCCGCAGAAAAAGTTATTCGATTAAACTCCTCCCAGGGATCTCCAAAATTAAACCGGTTAAAATCGATAATCCCCAGTTCCCTTTGATCATTCAAAATCATATTTCCAATGTGATAATCTCCATGTTGGAAACACTGGGGTCTATCTATAAGTAAGTGTCGATTCTCATTAATATATTTTAAATAATATTGATCCCCTTCTAATGAATCCCCACATTGCTGATACGCTTTAATCTTTAGATCAATTTTTTCATTATACCGTTTTTCCCATTGGGGTTGTCTCTTCGGTGCACTATAAGAATGCAGTTTCTTTAATATTTCTCCAGCTTCTTTTCCTAGGGCGTATTGCTTCTCGAGGGAATATTTAGGCAGTAATATTTCCGCATCCTGTCCTTCAAGCCAGGTAAAAAGAGTATATACCGACTTTCCCCCATTGCATATTCCGGTCTCTATTGGTGTAGACATCCAAATATTCAAAGGCTTTAGATCGCTCAGAAGTTTAAATTCTCTTTGTTTGCGTTCCGTCTGTTCCCGATCCACAATTCTCAGTAGACGAGTCTCTCCCGAATCCAGGGTGATTTTAAACTTTTTCTCTAAAGACCAGCCTTTTTTCACTTCCTCAACTTTCTTCCATTTTCGTGCACCTAAAATATCCTGGTATATGGTCATCGCTTAAACTCCTTTACTTTTGTGTGATTATTAACTTATTATACCCCATTACCCCTTCTAAAATCGACACATTCCATTAGAATATTTGTTTCATTAACTGCTCGGTTTGCAAATTTCCAAAAACCGATGCTAAATATATGAATTTACTGACTCTTATCTTGCCACTCCTGGTAAGAACTGTTAGGATAAGATTAGTTAAATATAAAATTTCATACTACCCTAAAGGAGGAAACTATGAATAGATCATTACTGATTACTTGTAAAGGATTAATCGACGGAAAAAACAAAGAGCTTCAAGAAGATGTCTATCTTCTTATAGAAGATGGGGTGATTTCAAAAATCGGTTCCCAAGGAGATATCCCTCATCTGGACTTATCCCAGAGAAACATCGATTTTCTGGATTATCGTCACGGATATATCACCCCAGGCATAATCGACACCCATGTCCATATAACCTTTTCCTCAGAAGCTGATACCATGGGCTCCTTAACCAATAAAAGTAATGCTCAACTTACCATTGACGGGGTTAATAATTTACAAAATACTTTAAAAGGTGGTATTACCGTTATTCGGGATTTAGGTGCCCCGGAGTATATCGACATCGATATAAGAAATGCTCAAAGAATTGGGAAAATACCAGGTCCGAAGTCCCTGGTCAGCGGAAAATTCATCACTATGACCGGAGGCCATGGATGGCAGATTGGTCGGGAGTGTGATGGCATCGCTGAAGTCACAAAAGGAGCTCGTGAACAGTTGAAACAGGGAGCCGATGTATTAAAAATCATGGCCACCGGAGGAGTACTAACCCCGGGAGTGGACCCTAATGCCTCTCAGTTATCGGAAGCAGAAATAACGGCGGCGGTTACCGAGGCTCATAAAGCCGGTAAAAAGACTGCTACCCACGCTCAGGGGATTTTTGGAATCAAAAATGCGGTGCGCGCCGGTATTAATTCCGTTGAACATGGAGTATTTTTAGACGATGAAGCCGCTGATATGATGGCGGAACGAGGAACCTATCTTGTCCCGACTTTCTCTGCAATTTATAACATTATCAAATACGGAGAGGAGCACGGCATCCCAAAATTTGCCGTAGATAAAGCAAAAGCAATCAAAGAAGTACACTTTGAAAGCTTTCAACTTGCTCGAAGTAAAGGTGTTAATATTGCTATGGGAACCGATGCAGGGACTCCTTTTAATCGTCATGGCGATAACCTTTTCGAACTTAAATTAATGGTGGATATGGGTATGACACCTTTAGAGGCAATACAATCCTCTACCTATAGAAGTGCCCAACTCCTGGGTATTGATGATTCCCATGGCAGCCTGGAAGTAGGAAAAAAAGCGGATTTCTTATTAGTAAAAAACAATCCCTTAAGGGATATCCACAACCTGCTTGCCTTCGAAGGCCTTTATCAGGAAGGCCGTAAAGTGCTTTAGCTTTGCTTTCTAATGATCTATTACACCGAATGTCTTTAGAATTTTACACCGATTCACAATCAGGATTCCTTGCCAGATTCTTTTTGCCACAGCAAATTCTTCAGGATACTGATCCCAATCCCAAGTAATATCCCAAACACCTTCGTCGGTCAAAGAAGTAGCATAGAAGGTTAAGTTCTTTTCCACAAGACTTTCTATTTCAGAAATCTGAATGTTTTTCATTTGCTCAGGATGATTGATAAAATCCAGGGGTAGAGCCAGATAGTCTTTACCCCAATTCTTATAGCTTTGATCCATGCAGCCTTCAATAAGTTTCCAGACTTTTTTCTCCACCTTCTCAAAAGAGTGGGGCATTCGCCGGTTAAACTCCAGCACGTCACCACGCAGTATATCTATCGCATTTTTATAATTATTTAGCTCATGGCGATCCATTTCCGTTTGCTCCATCAAATGATCTAATGCCTTCGCCATAGACTCCCATGAGATTTTTAAAGCATCATGATTATTTTGAGACCAATAAATCAGATATGCGGAAAGCTCGACTGCAGGATTGAACATCCAATTAGCCTGTACGTCTTCTTTCCAGTGCCACCAGGGAGCATGAGGGTGGTCATTGTTTCCCGGTACAGATGATGGCCACATTCCTGTGTTACGGTTCATAGTGCTTACTAAGTATCTGACTAAGTTTTGTACAATTTCTTCTTTGGGATCCGTGTCAATTTCCTTAAGAATTTGAGCTGCTCTCCAGCTTGCCATAGGAGTGGAAGCCGGATTCCAAAAATCCGGTTCAATCCCGTGGCCAAAGCCGCCATCGTGATTTTGAAAAGCTTTTAGACAGGTGAAAATCTCTTCTTTTCCCTTAGATTCCATATGATATCTCCATCTTGCCAGTTCTAGTGGTCTTGCGTTTCGAAACATCCAATTTTGCTGTTTTCGGAATTTATCATTTTTGAACCTCATAGAACCTCCTCCTTATATAATTCCCCTCTATTAATCCTTTCATCGCAATCCATAGAATATTGTTATCGTTTATTACTATGGGGCTTTATCTTTCAACGTCGCATAGGCCACTGCAATATCCGCTCCCACCCGGGCATTGTTATACACCAGCTCGATATTGGCATCTAAGCTTCTTCCTTTGGTCGCTTCCTTCAGATGGGAAAGCAAAAACGGGGTAACTTCTTTTCCCTGAATCCCCTTTTCTTCAGCTAATGCTATGGCCTTTTCTATGGCATCGTTAATAAACTTAGGGTCTAACTCCGCCTCTCTTGGAATAGGATTTCCTATGACAATTCCTCCCTTTAAATCCATTTCCCATTTATCCTTCATGATTCTAGCCATGGACATTCCATTATCCACTTGGTAATCTACTTTGTATCCGCTTTCTCTTGTGTAAAAGGCGGGAAAAGATTCGGTTTTGAATCCCACCACAGGCACCCCTTGAGTTTCGAGATATTCTAAAGTCAGCCCGATATCCAGAATAGACTTTGCACCGGCACAGATTACCGCCATATCGGTTTTCGAAAATTCCATTAAGTCCGCTGATATATCCAAGGTGTTTTGACCGCCTCGGTGGACCCCTCCAATACCTCCCGTGACAAAAACTCGAATTCCCGCCATGCCGGCAAGAATCATGGTTGAAGCAACGGTGGTAGCACCATCCTTTTTGTTTGCGGTGATATAGGGAATGTCTCTGCGACTGGTTTTTAAAATTCCCTTCTCCGTTGCAAAATACATAAGTTCTTCTTCCGTTAGCCCGATCTTCAATCGGCCTTTCATAATGCCTATTGTTGCCGGCACCGCTCCCCGTTGTCGGATAATTTTCTCTACTTCTCGAGCTGTTTCCAAGTTTTTTGGGTAGGGCATCCCATGAGAAATAATGGTTGACTCTAAGGCCACCACCGGATTCCCTTTTTCCAGGGCTTTTTTTACTTCTGGATGAATCTCCATATACTTTTTCATTTTTAAGCCTCCTATTTATTATTTCACACAAGATTCCTTATGTGTCAAAGTGATTATTAATTCTTCACTGTTTGCTTTAATGCATTTCATATAATACAACTAGAAATAGGTTATTATGAACTCATTACTATTCAAGCTTTTTATTACTTCTTCTCCTGAGAAATTCGGATGTATGGTGTGTTCACTGCTTAACGTTTTGAAGGCTGCTCCCATGGCAAATTTCAAAGTTTCTTCCGTAGTGGTCTTTTGTAAAAACCCGTAAATAACTCCCGCCATGAAAGCATCACCGGCTCCGGTGGCACTATTAAATATTGGGGGTTTTCCAGTGATCACTGCTTCAAAATCTTTACTTCGTGTATATACCCCATCTTCACCTAAGCTTATATATATGTGACTGATTCCCTTATCCAAAAATCGTTCGCCGGCTTTTCGCACCTGATCCAGAGTATTCAGAGTCATGCCTAAAAGTTTTTCCGCTTCCCTTCGATTGGGTTTAAATGTATGAATTTTTTCTAATACATCCTCGAATACTTGAATCTTTGAAGTAGAAACCGGGTCAGCGAAAATTGGTGTTTCCCCGGCTTCTTTAACAATATAATCCACAGCTTCCTTAGTAAGATTCCCATCAATGCATATGACCGAGGCATCTTTAAAAAGAAATTTCTTTTTCTTCAACCAATTTGGGTCCATCAAAGTGAGAATGTCCATTTGGGATATTGCCGCCCTCATATCGTTCTTCTCGTCCATTAAAGATAAATACATAGAAGTAGGATATTCACCGGAACGAAGAACATGATCCATATCCATTCCTTGCCGTTGACCTTCTTTGAAAATTTTTTCACCGTAAAGATCTTCCCCTAAAGCTGTGAGAAAACGTACAGGGATAGATAATCGGGCTAGATTTTCCGCAATGTTTCTTCCTACTCCCCCTTGAGAAGTTTCAATTCTTCCTGGATTCGAGTCATAAAACTTCAGCTCCTGACAAGGACTTCCTTCCAGGTCAATATTTGCGCCCCCAATGATTAAGGCTTTTTTCTCCTCTTCCACAATATAGCCTTTCCCCTTAATATATCCCTTCTTCATAAGATTTCCTATGTGGACCGCTACGGAAGAACGGTTAATTTTCAGTTGATCCGCAAGCTTTTGTTGGGATATTAAGGGGTTTTCTTTAATCCTATTAAGAATTTCTTTTTCTCTTGACGTCATTTTCTAACCTCCTATCGAATACATTTTGTAAACATAAGTTATATTTTATCACATTTGTTTATATTATCAAGAGCAAAACAAAAACAGCCTGAGATTTTGTCATAAATCTTTTGTAAGGCTGTTTGAAATGTTTACTGATTTTTTACACTGGGTACCCGGAAAACTTCCGGGTAGTTATCTTCCAAATAATCTCCATAATCCCTTTGTAAGCCTTGTAAGCTGCTTTCAAAAAATTCCAATACAAAGGTTTCCTGGATTTCCTCAAATCGATCACGATCTAAAGAGCCAGTAAGCCCTACTACACTTGTCATTGGAGAGTACATATAAATCATGGTGAAATCCACATGGGTAGTGCCCTGAATTTGAAATAGTTCAGCTTGATTATTATTGTTCAAAACTTCACAAAGATTTACGTCGTTCTTATGTCCCTTCCATTCCTCACTGCGCAAAAACAAATAGGATGCTGTCGTTTCTTTTTTTACAATATTATTGGAAAGGGGTTCCACCCATGGATCCAAACCCATGATTCCTCGTACTCTCGGGTCCATCGCGGCTACTTTTACACCGGCCCCTCCTCCAGTGGAGTGACCTAATAGTCCGATTTTATTCAGGTCCAATAAACTTCGAAGGGCTTCGTCCATCTGATTCCCATCAGAGTCGGTTATAACGTCTAAGACAAAAGAGATGTCTTCAGCATAAGTGTTTATAAATACTTCAGCATATTTTAAGAAATCCGGATCATCTCTTCCCGGTAATGCTTCTCCGTCAATACTGACCTCTTCCCCGTTTTCAAAAACAACTACCGGGGCACCATAGGTATGGTCGATACCCAAAACAATAAAGCCATGGCTTGCCAACAATTCACCTAAATCTGAATGAAGTGTACGAAAACCACTCCAGCCGTGGGATAATACAACAACAGGATATCCTTTATCCTGTGACAAAACCGGTGCTTTGAGATAACTGTTGGATAGTACTTCTTCAGACTGATCCAACATAAAAGGAGGAAAATAAAAAGTTCTTGCCAGTTTTCTAGAAACCACTCTTCCTTCAGGAATCCAGGGAAGTTGTTCAAAACCCTCCACAGTATTTGCAGGATACCAAGCTTGAACTTTTATTTTACGAAGATTGGTTCCAGCTTCATCACCATAGGTTTCTAACCGTTCATGATCGGTCCAATCATAAATTTGCGTGCCTACATCATAGGGTCCGCTGGGAAATTCCATAGCTGTCACCGGAAAGGCCATATGAAATATTATTGATAGAAAAAAAGCCAAAATATAGATGAAAAAAGTTCTATTTTTCATGTTTAAAAACCATATAGAATGATTGAAGCTATTTGCAAAAAATGAATATCTTTTCATTTTAGCATAAACTAATAAGCTAGCCAGGAACGCCCCGTAAAATGGATAATAATACCATTCAATGTAGCCCCTCATTTCTTCCCCTCCTACTAAAACTTTATTCCATAAATCTTTACCGCAACTGTAACATTTGTAGGGCGCTCTTCCAACAGCCATCAGTAGCAATATGCTTAACAAAACTTTTATAATTTCAATTTAGTATCCGGGATACCGCTCCCAATTCATAGTTTCCTCATCATACTCTTTTAACAAATCATCAGCAATCAATACTAATACATCTCTTAATTCAATCTTGGAAATCCAATCACCGGGTATATTTGCAACTCCGTTATAAGCTCCTAAAATATTGCCGGTAATAGCTCCGGTGCTGTCACTATCTCCGTCATGGTTTACAGCTGCAATCAATGCTTTTTTAAAGCTATTCTGATACTTCACAGCACAGTATATACTGATGCCTAGGGCCTCTTCTCCCAGCCATCCTTCGCCGATTTTTGCAATGGATCGGTAATTTGTAAATCCCAATTTTGAAAGCTCTATAGCCATATTGATCTTTTCACTACATTCCTGATGATTATCATACTCCTCTAATTTCAAAAGGGTACTGGTTACCGCCGGTTCCAACTCTTCCCCTGCAATAATTGATGAAATTAGGTATGCCAAAGCCCCCGCTGACAAATAAGCGGAGGGATGACCATGCGTTAACGCAGCGCATTGCATGGCTACATCAAATGCTTCATTTTTTCGGAACATAAGGCCCAGGGGAGCAGTTCGAGCAAGAGCGCCGCAACCTTTACTGTTATTTACGGGTTCTTGAATACTTCCTTGTTTCCCACTAAGTAAAGATGACACACAGGCTCCTCCTGGAGCTCTTTGGTGGAATAGCTCATTAGCAAATAACAACCAGCTCTTCTTTAAAATACTTTCATTCAAGTCTTCGTTATAGCCCTGGGTATATAACCATCTTTGATAAGCATAATAGACTACGGAAGGAATATGACAAATGCCTTTTGACAAAAATCGGTTTTGTGCTCGCAGAATCCCCTCCGCGGTAAACAAAGTCATTTGCGTATCATCGGTGATTTCCGCCACCCCTCTTGATGAAAGAGTTAAATCGCGGATTCCACCAACACCATATTTTTCAAGAATTTCTCTATAGCTCATAAACTCAACAGGCCATCCAAGGGCATCGCCTATAGCTCCCCCTAATAAACAGCCTCGAAAATAGTCGGAACTTCGTTTCATAGTAAGCCTCCTTTGGCAAAGGGGAACTTTTTTCAGGAAAGTCTGTCTTATAATTTATTGTTACCCCTTGCAACGCTTATCAAATCATAATTAAAAGTAATTAGAGCTTTACAGGAAACTTAACTGTCCAGCACCCACACCGATATAGATTTTTTCTTTACAGAAAAAACGCCCCAACCCATTTCATCGGTTTTTACCCTTTTGTCTATATGCTCTGTCAGGTCTTTATAAACCTTATTCCCTAAAGGCATTTTCATAGACAGTTTCCTATTTTCACCCGTACTGATCAATACCGCAAGTCCTCCTGAATTATCTCTAGAGCCTTTCCGGGTCCAAGCCAGTAAATTTTTCTGATCAGAATAATTGTCCTGGTCTCCATAGGCATAATTTTTTCTTGCATAAAGAAATTTATTAATCATCCATTGATGACTGACCAGTTCAATTTCATATTCTTTTCCGTCATGCCCCTGATCTTTGTATTTGGCTCCATGATAATCCGCTATAAAGACCGTGGGATAACCTTCTCTTCGAAGTAAAATGATGCCGTATGCCAGCGGAACAAACCAGGGTTCCACTACTGACTCAAGTGATTGCAGCGGCTGAGAGTCATGATTCGAAACAAACGTTGCTGCCAAATGGGAAGCATTTTTCATCAATGTATGCTGGAATATTTTCCTAATATCAAAGTTTTCCGGATCTTTACTGACCTTTACAAAATTATAATGCAAATTCACATCGAAAAGCATAATGTTTTCCTGGGTATCATCAATGAAATCACACAGTTCCCGTAAGTCCTTGGACCAGTATTCTCCAACGGCGAACAGATTTCTATTTTTATGCTTTCTCATAGTATGAAGCCACTTTAGAAAAAATTTGGACTTCACATGTTTTACGGCATCAAAACGAAAACCATCAATCCCCGTAGTATCAAGGTACCATTTTCCCCAATGGATCAGTTCTTTTTCCACATCGGGACTGTTTAAATCCAAATTACACCCCATTAGATAATCATAATTGCCTTTTTCTTTGGCTACATCATCATCAAAGGTTTTTCCTTCAATTAAATATATAGCATCCCTTTCCTCATCCAGTGCGCTATAATCCACAGCATTAAAATGCCACCAATGCCAATTAAGTTCCGAGTATTCACCCTTCCTGCCTGGAAATGAGAAATGAGTCCAAGCTCTAATTTTATGTTTTTTTCCGATTGCTTCCCGACGGTTTTCAGGATTAATGGGGACTCCGTAAAACTCTTCAGCATGGTCGGCGCCAAGGCGATGGTTCAGCACAATATCCCCATAAACTTCCATTCCCGCCTTTTGAGCTTTTTTTATTCCTTTAATATAGTCTTCTTTACTTCCATATTTTGTGGCTACCGTACCTTTTTGTTCAAATTCTCCCAAGTCAAAAAGATCGTACACACCATATCCTACATCAAAGCCTCCACCAGCCCCCTTGTAAGCCGGCGGTAACCAAATCGCCGTAAATCCTGCCTCTGCTAAGCTGGTGGCTTCCTTTTGGAGCCAGTTCCAAAGCCAGCCGTCCCCTTGGGTATACCAGTGAAAAGCCTGTAACATAACTCCATTCTTTTCAGTCATTGAACTCATCCTTCCTCTTAAAGATATCCTGTTTTTGAAATAAGTCTTACCAAGCCTCTTATTATCTCTTAAGCAAATCTTTTCATAACTATTCCCATAGATACCCTTTCAGTGTAAGAAATCTCAATCAATTGATATATTAAAAATCAAAACACACCACAGCATAAGCTGTGGTGTGTTTTTGAGGCAAGGAGTCTTCTATGCCCTAGCTCTTCACTTAGGGTTTCATTATTCAGTGCAGCTTTGGAGATTCTGGTTTTCATTAAGATATTCCTCAATGGTTTTTGGAGGATTATGATTTTTTAGAATTTTCCTGGTTTTCTTTGCATTATCATAAAGTAAATCCACAATGGTCAGAGCCATGATTTTTGCCGGAATAATGTATGCCGTATCCTTATCCATCAATTCAAAATCCTTCCCCCCACGGACACCTCGAACCCCTCCTGCTAACGGCTGAAGGGTAGGCATGACCTTTGATAATTCCTGTATATTAAAAAATTCATCTCGAATAATATTTTCCGACCATTTAATCTGTGATTCCCCGTAAAAAAGCTTAGCATTTTCCTGAAATATTACCCCGAGTCCATCATAAACAGGAATCGATGGATGGTTTGGAGAAATAACCAATTTTGTTTTTATATCTCCCAAATCCATGTTTTGTATTGATAGAGCAATATCAATTTCATCAAAACATTCCCTTTTTAATAGTTCCTGGATTCCGTACCGATAATGAATTTTGCCATTTTCAATAAGGTGGTCCCGATATTCCAAATCAACGGACTCCTGGGCCGGCACAGCTACGAAAGTCACTTTCCCGTCAAGGTTTTGAACCGCATGGGATTTAATTAGCCCAAAGGCAATGCCAATCATCATAGCAATTTGATGATTGTTTCCTCCGTTATGGACTATACCCTCTTCATTAGCATCGGGTTGAGAGGGATTCAGCCCTGCATCCAAAGCTGCTATTACTGCTAGATTGGGGCCTCGTAAATCTTCATTAATGGTTGCTTTGCAACCGGTAAGAGCTAGATGGTCTTCCACATCCAAATCCATTTTTTCAAAAACCTTAGCAATCTTTTTACTGAGATATTCTTCTTTAAATCCCAGCTCCGGATGACTTTGTATCTCCCGTGCAATTCTCAGGATCTCCTTTCGATGATCATCAATACTGTTACAAACCAGTTCTTTTAAGATTTTCTTCGACAAATCTGATCCCTCCTTCAAAACACTTCATAATACTAATTATACCACATTCTGAAAAACTAGGTATTTTTCTCTTGGTACCTAGTTTCCCTTTATATTTTTGGGATTTACGACCTTACCATGAAAGAAATACATTTCAGCAGATTTTCCCAGCGCATAGGTTGCAGAACTGGCAATCCCTCCGGAGATGAACATTCCCCCCATGGGAATCATTTTCGTTAATTGATGGGCGAGGGATCGAAAACCTAAAGCCGCACCGATATTCAGTCCCATAGCGGCTAGATACTCATGGGCGGTTTCTATTTTCATCTCTTTGCCTGATAATGTTCCGATTATAATAATCATCAGAAGCTGAAGAGGTGTAATCACAAAAAAATCTGCCACGGGAATCGGTGAAGACCCGACTCCCCCTGCAACCGTGGAGAAACGTTTAATAACCGATGTAGTGAATTTTTTCATCTGAGCGGTTTGATTTTTCACTTGTAGATAATCAAGCTTTGCTCTTTCCGGTAGCACTTCTCCGATAAATTCTTCTAAGGTATCAATATTCCAAAGATTGTCGGGATAGGTGCTTACGGGAATTATTCCTACATAATGATCTCCCTTGAGAATATAACCCCTTGCAGGATGATGCAAGTTTAGAAACTTCACTTTCGGCTCTTCGATTTGGAAAACTTCTCGAATCAGGTAGTTCATTCCCTGAATAATTTGTCCTTGTTTCTCCGGGGTTTCAATAGGGAGCGTTGGATTCCCAAGAATATCCACATTGCTTAATATGGTAACAATGGGAATTCTGATGTTTTCTTTTTTCAGTGTGTCTCCTATGTCTTTCATCACCAATAAATCATTGGACATTGTACGAACCTCTTTGATATTTATTACATGCAAAAAAATATCCGGACGGTGTTCCAGAATTTCTTTTTTAAGCTGTTTTACCCCATCCTCTCTATGGCCCCGCCCCTCGTTAATAACGTCAAAAAAACCTCTGGTATCAATCATTCTCCATGTGGCACCATACTCTTCAAAGGGAACCTCATAATAAGTGGAGCCTCGGGTTTCCGGAACCACCGGATTTACCTTGGCCACCTCTTTTCCAATTAACGCATTGATCAAGGAAGATTTCCCGTGACCGGAACGACCTAGAGTCATCATTACCGGAGGTCTGCTTTCTTCGATCATTTTTTGAACATCCTTGAGGGCCGGTCCTAAAACAACGTTTTTAATATATGCTCTTTGTTTCGCGGACATTTTCATCGGTAATTGATCGAATAATACATCGATGTCTTGTAACAGTTTTTGGGTTTTTTCTTTATTGAATCCCATAACCCCACCACCCAACTTCTTTTTTTAAGGCTCTACCTTTATTTCAAAACCTGTACTTATTCTCTTGTCGAAAGTCTCACTTCTTAGGGATTTCCCTTAGAATTATTATAACATTCTTTCCGGTTTTTTATTTTTTTGTTATAGTATGATTTAACTTGGGTAAACCCATAGATAAAGATATATGAGGAGGAATTTTTTATGCCTAAAGAAGAAACAAAGCAAAAATTATTATATCAACGGAATTATACCAAATTCGGTCTGGATTTTAATCCTCCCGTATCCATTGTTTCAGGTTTATTTATTTTGATCTTTGCCGGTTATGCCTTGTTGAATCTTGAACATGCTAATCAACTCTTTGATCAGATCTACAGTAGAATCATTAACAATTGGGACTGGCTTTTTTTATTGGGTAGCAACTTCTTTATCGGAGTCTGTTTGTATTTGGCCTTTTCCAAACTGGGAAATGTAAGAATCGGTGGGATGTACGCAAAAGCAGAATTCAGTACCTTCGCTTGGTATTCTATGCTTATTTCTGCAGGTATGGGGATCGGACTGATGTTTTGGGCTGTGGGAGAACCCCTGACCCACTCTCAAATAACCCCTTTTATTTATGAAAGTGAAAGCGCTGTTACCAGTGCTATGGCTGCAACTTTTTTCCACTGGGGGTTTCATCCTTGGGGAATCTACGCATTATTAGGGCTTTCCCTAGCATTTTTTGCTTATAATAAGAACCTCCCCCTTTCTCTACGTTCAGTATTTTATCCCTTATTTAAGGACCGGATTTTCGGCAAAACCGGTGACATCATTGATATCCTTGCCGTTCTTGCTTGCATGTTTGGCCTTGCTACCTCCCTTGGGCTGGGCGTTCAGCAAATGAACAGCGGACTCAATTACCTCTTTCAGCTCCCGGAAAATGTTACTATACAAGTGCTTTTAATCTTCATAATAACATTAATGGCCATATTTTCAATTTTAGCCGGAATCCATGGAGGGATTCGCTTTTTATCGGTACTAAATATTCGCTTAGCAGGATTGTTTATGCTTTTGGTTTTCCTGCTGGGACCAAGCTTTTATATACTCCGGGTATTTATGAATGGACTGGGACTTTACTTAAGTGATTTTCTTCAAGCATCCTTCTCATTGTCCTTTAAAGGTGATTCATGGCAAGGGGACTGGTCCATTTTTTATCTATCCTGGTGGATCTCCTGGTCCCCCTTTGTGGGAATGTTTATTGCTAGAATGTCTAGAGGAAGGACCGTGAGGGAGTTTATTCTTGCAGTATTGATTGTACCCTCGTTCCTTTCCTTTTTATGGCTATCAGTATTCGGCGGCACAGCCATATCCATAAACGAAAATACCGGTGGTGCTTTATTCGAGACCGTACAGGACAATTTGCCGGTGGCCCTGTTTGAGCTCATTCACCAACTGAACGTCCCTGTCTTGGCAAACCTTAGCATAACCCTTCTTTCTATTCTCGGTACCCTGCTGGTTATGTCTTATTTTATTACCTCCAGTGATTCCGGCTCTTTGGTAGTTGAAAAAATCACCGCCAGTGGTAAAGAAGATACCCCTAATAAACAGCGAGTTTTTTGGGCAGCGGCGGAAGGCCTATTAGCCGCCGTGCTGTTGTTAATCGGCGGCGAACAAGCCCTGGATGTTTTACAAACCGCGGTCATCAGTACCGGTCTTCCTTTTACTTTCGTTCTAATTGCAGCGAGTATAGCCGTTATCATCGGGGTTCGGGAAGCTTCCGACCGAAGAGAGGATTACATTCGAAACAAGCTTTTTGAAGATGTAAAGGAACATGTGGTTCAGGGGGATGAAGAATCCTCGGAAACTTAAAGGACCGTAATTTTATCCCTGTTTATATCCTTGAGATCCGATGCTCCTGTTAAGATCATGGACTGGTAAAACTCCTGTTTCATTTTTTCCAGTACCATGGTCACACCCTCCTCAAAGCCCCCAAAGGCTCCTATAACAATCGGGCGACCAACGAGGACCCCGTCGGCTCCCAGAGCGATCATCTTAAAAGCATCCACGCCGGAGCGAATGCCTCCGTCGGCTAAAATGATTATTTTTCCCCTTACCCTTTCCGCTATTTCAGGTAACACTCTAGGGGTTGATTCAGCATGATCCAAGACCCGCCCTCCATGGTTAGATACCACAATAGCTTTGGCACCGATTTCAACGGCGAGATCAGCCTCTTCCGGAGTCATTATACCTTTTAACACAACGGGGAGTTCTGTAGCCTTAACAATCGCTTTTAATTCTTCCACGGTCTTTGGGCCTACCGGTTGACCTTTTAAGGCCATGGTTATAAGCCCTGCTCCGTCAATATCGACTCCTACAGCACTTAATCCGATTTTTTCAGCTTTTTTGATGTTTTCAATGATATCCTGATTGACTCTCGGTTTAATGATCGCAGCGCCTTTACCCCGGACTTGTTTAAGCGCCCGTAATCCCTCGTCATACATTGTAAGATCAGCAGAATCCCCAATCATTGCCAAAGTTCCTGCATTTTCACTTCCCTGAACTGCACTTTTGATATATTCTTCTTCCCGTAAGGCCCCCCCCATATTAAAAGCACTACCTGTTACCGGAGCTACCAATATAGGAAAGCTCACTTTATTGCCGAAAAACGAACTTTCTATCCTGGGATCTTTAGCACTGTGAATAGTCTTTAATTTGAGTCGAACGTTTTTTAAATCTTTTACGTTATTCTTAAAGGCTGCAGCGGTTCCAGCTCCACCCATTCCTGGAACCTCACCAGCACAGGCGTATCCGTCGCACTCGGGACATACTCGGCAATATCCTTTTAAGTTGACCCTAGCTTTTCTTTCCATTTCGAGAAAATTCATCAAATCACCTCTTAAATTTATTTTTTAAAAACTCCTTGGTTACAGTCTATTCATTTTCTCCATCTTTATTATGACAACCAACCTTCTCAGTGACTTTTTCCAGTGGCATTCGCACCTCAAAGAAGCTCCCTTCCCCGTAGGTACTGTTAATAGAAATTTCCCCTTCCATCACTCCAAGAAGTTCTTTAACGATTGCAAGACCCAGTCCGGTACCCCCATAACTGCGAGTATAAGTATCATCCGCTTGATTAAAGGGCAAAAAAATCTCCTTGATCTCTGATTTTTTTAGACCGATTCCTGAATCCTTTACTGATAAAATCAATATTATATGCTTTTCATCTTTGTCCTTTGCTTCAGCTTTTACCCTAACCTTACCTCCCGGCGTAAACTTAATGGCATTGGTGATTAAGTTAGTAACTATTTGCATCAGCTTTGTGGCATCGGTATTAACTTCTTGGCAAAGGTTATCGGATATATCAACTTCATAGTCCAGCCCTTTACTTTTGGCCCTATATTCAAAGGGATGTACGATGTTATCGATGGTTTCTTTTAGATTAATTCCTTGAATATCAAAAGAAATTTCCCCCGCTTCTATTTTGGACAAGTCCAATATATCATTAATAATATTTAAAAGATTGATACTAGAGTTATCAATATGCTCAATATACTCTTTTTGCTCTTCACTTAAAGGGGTTTCTTCCAAAAGCTGCAAAAATCCTCGAATTCCATTCATCGGTGTTCGGATCTCATGACTCATGTTGGCTAAAAATCTTGTTTTTGCAAGATTTGCAGACTCTGCATTTCTTTTTGCCCTTATAAGGGTCTGTTGGATTTTTCTACTCTCAGTTACGTCGCGTACCAGTGCCATAACATACTGTTTTCCGCCGAAGCTTATTTTTCTTGCTCGGATTTCCACATCCAGCACTTTGCCTTTTTTTGTTATATGCCCTGTACTAAATTCGATGATTTCATTTTTTGTCCACTTATGCCACATCTGTTCAAAAAACTCCTGTTTTCCCTTATAAGGATGAAGATTTAAAATATTTAGTCTTAACAGTTCTTCTCTTTTATAACCCATCTCTTTACAGGCTGTTTTATTTACGTCAATAATTTGTCCTTGTAAATCATGAAGGTATAGCATCTCCGTTGACTGCTCCACCAAGGTTTTATATTTTTCTTCGCTGACTTCTAGTCTCCTTTTATTTTTCTCCTGCTCTGTGATATCTCGAGCCACTGCATAAATCTTTTTCCCTACAGGTTTTGCTCTCCATTCTAACCATCGATAAGTACCATTTTTACAACGGTACCGGTTGATAAAACCTTTGACTTCCTTATCATTTCCTAAATCTTTAATTACTTCATAAGAGGAAAGGATATCTTCAGTATGTAAAAACTCCAATATTTCTTTGTCTTTCAACTCTTCAGTCGTATAACCCAGAACTTCTTCCCACTGTGGGTTGAGTCTTAGAAAGCGCCCTTCCATATTGGCTATGCATAAAAGGTCTAAACTTGAGGAGAAGTAGACATCCAGTTCATTTCGCTTTTCAATCAACTCCGTTATCTCTTTAAACTGTTCCACAACATGAGTAACTTCCCCTTCATTGTTTAGTATCGGTGATGCCACTTTTTGAAAGTAGGACTTTTGGATTTTAATATGTTCCTTAGACTTACTAATTTTTCCGGTATTCACTGCCTTTTCAGAAACATCCACTTCACTATCACACTTTCCTACTAGCCGTTGTCTTTTTTCCATGGCTCCAATCAGTTTATATCCCGCAGGATTACATCTTAGAACATTTAACTCTCGACTTTTTATAATTATCGGATCCGAAATAGTGTCAATGATCCCCTCTAGCAGTTCAAATTCTCTCTGAAACATTTTGTTAAACCTCCTTATGCGGACATATTACCATTATACCTGATCCGAAGTGTTTTTTGTGTGTTATGAGGAAATTCCAAAATTATTTTCCCCTTAAGGAATTTTTTAGTTATACAAAATTAATTTCTGTTATTCTTCATCTAATTTACTATCACTTCAATCGATTCAATCATTTCTTCAACGATGTCCTCTTGCTCATCATAAGCTTCAGTGGTCCCTGCAAAGTTAATCGCCAACTGATGGTACGAAAAAACCGTTGCGACAGTTTTTCGTGTTCCTCTGTCTTCCTTATGATCTACTATTTTGATTCCGGGATAACTGTCAATTTCTATTTCTTTGTTTTTTGTAATCTCGAAGCCTTCTTCTTCCGATTGTTCGATTGCTAAGGCTTGCATCATCTCCAGCTTCTCCTCTTCCTCTAGCCAGTTTTCAATACCGGAAATGCTCATTTCAAAGACAAAATCCTTTCCTTCCTCTTCAAATTTAACTGCTATCAACCCTTGGGCCTCCACTTCTTCATAGGACCATGAGGCAGGATACTCCATTTGAATGAATTGATTTTCATAGGTTTCCCAACGAATCTCCGGCTGAAGACTGTCACAGCCGGTTAATACACTGAGTATACTCAAACTAAATAGCATAACAAGAACGATAAATTTTATTAACATTAGAATCGGTCCTTTCTATATTAGATTTTTACTGCTTTCTATTTATTCAATTAAATCATAATATTTCAAGGCAGGATTCGTCAAGTTTTTGGTGTGATTCCCTTTTTCTAAAATACTCTCTTGCACAATAAAAGATTCTTGACTATACTGGTATAGTTAAGAATAAATTAATTAATTTTCCACGTCCAAATTCTTTTAAGATCAAGGAGGTTTATTATGACTTTTCATCTGGAAAAAAATCAACTGCTCAGAGGCATGGGATTATCAATAATTACTTTTTTGCTTTTAGTAATCGGAGCAGGGGTTTTATTAGGAGTTTCCCTTCAGCTACAAAATGTGGCGGTATATTTTGTTTTTTCAATATTAGCTGGATTTATTTATCTGATTCTTAGCGGATACGCACTAACAATTGTGTTGTTTTTCTTTATGACCGGTTTGCTGGTAGGGTTTATTGAAATGTATCGAGCTTTTTGGCAAGGCCTAGAAGGCTGGGGAGAAATCATTGGTATTTTAACTTTGCTGATCTGGCCGACTATCGGTATTATCCTCGGTGTAATTATTCAAATCGGAGTCTGCATTTACAATAAATACCAAAATAAGAAGACTCAGAATACGAATAGTAATAATGAAAATTAGAGTTCGTAGCTACAATTTCAGATCTCGACGGGGATATACGATAAAGACACCGAACAAAGCTATAAATACAATAGTTGATGTTAAACCCAGGTATATTCCTTCAAACCCATCATTTTGCAGAATTTCAGAAGCTTGATAATACTTAAATGGGGTAAAGTACTTTAAAAACTCCACGGAATCACTTAAGGATTGGATCACGGATATCATATACATTACAATTACCAGTGCCACGGAAATGGCGCTGGATTTTTTAAAGACTTTTGCTGAAGCCGCAATAAACAGCCCAAGACTTAAAAAAATCATTTGAATCAAAAAAGCCGCTACAAGAATTTGAAGAATATATCTAACATTATCCCGGTCAGGATTGTACCGACTAACGGCAATGGCAATTCCCACTCCGGCTACTGCATTCAGCAATAAACAATTTATTACCGCTACTGCCACTTTGCTTATTAAGACTCTATAGCGTTTAATCGGCATGCTCATTAAAAATTCTCCGGTTTTGTCCCGCTCTTCCTTTCCGATGATATTGTTCCCCAAAAGCACGGAAAATATCCCTAACATAATATACAAGTATAAGGCAACAATGGACATATACCCATTAATGGTGGTAAGGTTGGCTCCGTACATGCCAAAGGCCTCGAGCATCCCTCTAGGAATGGTGTCCAGTATTTCCGCCATTTCAGGATTATCGTAGTATGCATCAAACTCTACAAAAGCCATCAGAATAAAGAGGAGGATGACCACAGACCAGATAACAAACCCCTTCCTATGATCTCTCATTTCTCTAATAAAAATGTTCATTCTCTCTGCGCCTCCTTACTGAGCTCGAATATTTCTTTTTAAATAAGCAAAATAGGTTATTATATGGGCTAACAAAATCATACTGATGCTGATAATTGCTCTGTCCATAGGCATAGACCCCTCCATTAATATATAAGATGATTCAAAATGATAATAGGGAGTAAAAAAACCGAGAAATTCTCCCCCTACAATACTTCGAAAAGCATTTAGTACGTAAAGCCCAAATCCAAAGCCCAGAGCGTAACTGATCACGCTTCGAATTCTTTTTGTTCCCACGGTAACCAGCATTCCTATACTGAAGAAAAACAATTGAAATAAAGGGACTGACAGAAGTTGTATAACCAAAGGGCCCACTTCATAACCACTGCCGTCACGGAAAAGCTCAATGGAGACAAATGTACTTGCGGTAACCACCAAAGTTGTGAGCCCTAAAATGGTAAAAGCGGCTAAATACTTTTCCACTAAAATTCGACTTCTAGTCACCGGCTTGGTAAATAAAAAATCCGCAGTGTGTTCTCTTTCTTCCACGGAGAGAAACTGAAAGCCATAATAGGCACTCTGGACTCCTACAAGAAGTTGAACGAATACAAAAACAAAAGTATAATAACCCAACACCGTAGCCAAGGAAACATGCTCTCCAAGACCTATGGCCTGCAAAAGCTCCTCAGGGTAATTTTCCATAATCAAATCCATCATTTGGGCGTCCCTTGCCATGGTGGGATAAAATATCATCATAATAATTTGCAACACTATAATTCCTAAGGACCATAGAATAAAGGACTTCCAATAGGTTTTTAATTCAAACTTGTATATATTCACCTTACATCCTCCCTTTATTCGTAATAATGCATAAAAATCTCTTCTAGTGTGGGATCCTCAATGAGTAAGTCTTTTATCTTATATGGTTGTAGTTTTTCCTTTACCTGATTGATGTCTCCTTTAAAGAAAAACTTCAGTGTTTGGTTTTCCAATGTTAAATTTGTTACCCCTTTGAAATCGAAGGGTTTTATTGACAAGTTTTCACCTTTGACCATTATTTTCTTATAGTTATTCTTCTGTAAAGTAGCGATATCCTCAACCTGTATAATGGATCCATCTTTAATGATCGCAACACGATGACAAAGGTGCTGCACCTCCGATAGAATGTGGGATGAGAAAAATATCGTTGCCCCTTCCTGATTTTCCTTCCTTATCAGATTAAAGAATTGTTTTTGCATTAAAGGATCCAGCCCTCCCGTAGGTTCGTCAAGCATAATCAGTTTCGGTTTATGAAGTAGCCCCTGGACAATACCTACTTTTTTCTTATTACCGTAGGATAAGTCTTCGATTTTTCGATTTATATCCAGTTCCATAACCTCTGAGAGCTCATTGATGCGATTGGTATAGTCTCCTTTAAAGAAGCTTGCGGAGTAGTTTAACAAATCCCAGACTTTCATCCTCTCGTAATAAAAGGTTTCGGAAGGAAGATAGCCGATAGATCTTCGAACTTCATGACCTTTTTCAATACAGTCTTTTCCAAAAATCTTTGCGTATCCGCTGGTGGGAAAAATAAGCCCAAGGAGTGTTCGAATGGTTGTGGATTTGCCGGCACCGTTAGGACCGATAAAACCATAAATCTCCCCCTCCTTGACGGTAATATTTACGTCTTCAATCCCTTTAGTTTTTCCGTAATACTTAGTCAGGTTATTGGTTTCAATAATGTTCATGGGCTAACCCCCTTTTACATCGTTAATTTTTGTACTGATACCCTTAATTCTTATCCCTTCACATAAACATCTAATATTTTTCCAAAAAGAAGAACCTGCGGGGAAAAATATACCCCACAGACTCTCTTACTCGGTACCAAATATTTAACTTCTAAATATAACTTTTAATTAATGATCTTTTATCCTAGGAACTGTTCCATGTCTTCTTCTACGGTTTGTATTCCGTTAATTCCAAATTTCTCTACTAATACATTTGCAACGTTGGGTGATAAGAAAGCCGGCAACGTCGGTCCTAATTTGATATTTTTAATACCTAAGGATAACAACGCTAAAAGTACAATAACCGCTTTTTGTTCGTACCAAGCAATATTATAGGAAATTGGAAGTTCATTGACATCTTCCAGTTCAAATACTTCTTTAAGTTTTAGAGCAATTACCGCAAGGGAATAGGAATCATTACACTGCCCTGCATCTAACACTCTTGGGATCCCGCCAATATCTCCGAGCTCTAATTTATTGTACCGATACTTGGCACATCCTGCGGTTAAAATCACTGTATCCTCGGGGAGTGCCTTGGCAAAATCCGTATAGTACTCCCGGTCTTTCATTCTGCCGTCACAGCCTGCCATAACAAAAAACTGCTTAATTGCTCCGGACTTTACAGCATCCACTACTTTATCCGCCAATTGCATTACCTGATTATGAGCAAAGCCTCCGACGAGTTTTCCTTCTTCTACGCCCGTGGGAGCAGGAAGCTTTTTCGCGTGGTCGATTACTTCGGAAAAGTCTTTTACTCCGCCCTTATCACGATTAGCGATATGTTTAAACCCAGGATATCCTGAAGCCCCCGTCGTATAAATTCGATCAGTGTAGCTTTCCTTCGGAGGCACAATACAGTTTGTTGTAAAGAGCACCGGTCCGTTAAAGGAATCAAACTCTACCTTTTGATTCCACCAGGAGCTTCCATAGTTTCCTACAAAGTGATCATACTTTTTAAAAGCCGGGTAATAATTAGCCGGTAACATTTCCGAATGAGTGTAAATATCTACCCCTTGGTCCTTTGTTTGCTCTAACAGTTCGTCAAAGTCTTTTAAGTCATGACCGCTAACCAGAATTGCGGGCCTATCTCGAACCCCAAGTTCCACCTCTGTAATTTCCGGATTTCCATAAGCGGAGGTGTTGGCTTCATCGAGAAGGGCCATCACTTCTACACCTTTAGCGCCGGTATCCAGTACCAATGCTGTTAAGTCGTCAGCGCTTAAAGAGTCATCTTCCGTAGCCAGTAGGGCTTTTTCTATAAATTCGCTGATTTCCGGATTGTGTTTCCCAAGATTGTAGGCATGTTCTCCATAGGCGGATATGCCTTTGAGACCGAAGAGCACTAAGGATCGAAGACTTCGAACATCTTCGTTTTCATCCCGAAGAATCCCCACTTTTTTCTCTGTGGATTTTTCCTCGTAATTCTTCCGGTTAGTTTCCCATGTAGCAAAGTCGCCGTAAGCTTTTTCTTCCAGTTTTCCTTCATTCTGTAGCGCTTTTTTTATTTCTTCCCTGGTAAACAGCGCTCTGTCAATTCGGTCTTTGATGGCCTCTCCGTCAAAGTTGGCATTGGTAATGGTTGAAAACAGTCCGTCCAGCATCTGCTCATCGGTTTCTGGTTTGTGCAGACCGTGTTTTCTTGCCTGTTGGTTAAATTCCGCCACCCCTTTTAACGTGTAGACCAATAAATCCTGCAGGTTTGCCACCGGTTCCGTTTTACCACAGACTCCGGCTTTCCCACTACATCCCACATTTCTAGCAGCTTCCTGACATTGATGACAAAACATACTCATTTTCTTTCCCCCTGACAAATTATTATATTTCACATCATTTATAATATACCCTAATTTTTGAATATAAACGCGATTTCAATTTTTTAATGCATTACAAAAATAATACCCCATCAATAACCATTGACAAGGCCCTATCTTTATCATGATTCCATGATATAATTAAATTTCCTGAATTTTTTAATCACTGAAATCCATTACTTTTTCAGATGACTACTAAACTCTTTTCCAAAGGCAATCCCTTGTTCCGACCCTTCTTTATTTGGAGTCCAGAGAACTTTTTAACATCATTCATAACATCAAAACTGGAATCTTTTAACCCCTTTTCTATGATTTTCAGAGATTCGCCACTCCATCCATAGCTTCCAAAAGCGGCTCCGGCTTACCCTTTGAATTTCAGTCCCTTAATCATTTCTAAGAGTCCTGCGGTATTGGATAAAATCCAGTTATTTATCGTGGATGATCCAACCAGTACTCCCTGGGATTTGAACACTTCTCTGAGTACATCGTTCCGTCGGTTTTTGCCTCGACAAAATTCCAGTATTGTTCATTATTAACCGCTCTTTTTTTTTATTTTTCCGCTTAATTTCTTTCTCATCCTAAGCTGATTTCTTTGATTTCTTAACCCTATTATAAGGGATTAGAAATTTCCTTGCTGTAATTACAATCACGCATTAACTTTCTATGTTAAAATTTATTTTGAATTTATGATAAGATATAGTTAGCGAACATAAGAAAGGAAGATCGTTATGAACAAAAACCTAACTACCCTGCCTGCCCGTTGTAAAACTTGCAATGAGACTTACTGCGTTAGTAAAATCTCTCTGTTTTCCCATTTGAGTCTAAAGCATATGGAGACGGTTATTAAAAAGATCGACCGCCGGAAATACCAAAAGGGAGACTTTTTATTTCAAGCGGGAGATGCGGCAAAGCGACTTTGGATTCTTAATGAAGGTAGCATTAAGGTATTTAACTATACCCAGGAAGGTAAGGAACAGATTCTTTATCTTCTAAGTTCCGGAGATTTCCTAGGAGATCTGAATCTTTTTAAAGAAAATGCCTATCCCTATTATGCTACAGCCCTAGAGCCCACCCGGTTATGTACTTTAAGTAGGGATAACTTTCAAGAAATTTTAAAAGAAGTTCCTGCGATTAATAAAAAGGTCCTTGCCTATGCCTACGACCGAATTACCAATTTAGAGGAACTGGTGCAAACCGTTACCGCTAAAAATGTAGGGCAACGAATCGCAAAATTACTCCTTCACTTTTTGGAACATTTCGGCCTAGAGCGAAAGGGAATCCTGGAGATTACCTTTCCTATGAGTCGGGAGGATATGGCCAATTATTTAGGCCTCACCCGGGAGACTGTCAGCCGCCAGTTGTCTCAGTTCCAGTCGGAAGGGATAATCGATATGAAAAGCAACCGCCAAATCATCGTTAAAAATAAAAAAGCCCTTGAAGACTATTCCCTGTAGCTAATTTTATCACTTCAGGGTGGTCTAACAGGGCTTTCTATTTGTATGATTTTTGACTTATTTATTCTCTGACATTCCATTACCCCTTCGTACCATAAGGATAATTAATGAACCTTAGGAATCATCACTGCTATAAAGCTTTAAGCACACCGGATTTCCCGAAGGATCTATCGTTACTAAATCCGAACCTACCCCAAGTTTTTCGATTGCGTAACCCTTACTTTCCAATCTTTTCACAGCGGTCTGTCTTTTCCATTCATTCGGGAAATTCATCGTAAAGTTTTTTAAGCCCACCTGCTTTTCATCAAGCTCCTTAGCATCTTTTACTCCCCAGGTATTAATGGCTATGTGGTGATGATAACCCCCACTGGAGAAAAACAGTGCCTGATTCGGGTATTCCATCACAAGATTCAGTCCTAATAAATCGCAGTAAAATTCCTTTGATAGCTGTAGATCTTTTACGGATAAATGAATATGCCCGATTACCGTTTCCTCCGGCATCCTTCTCCACTCTTGATCCTTTGCTTCTTTGATTAATTGTTTCATATTCAGTCGTTCGGTTTTTTCTATTATTTTACCATATTCCCATTTCCAAGTCTCCGGCGGTGTATCCTTATAAACCTCGATGCCATTTTCATCCGGGTCCTCTACATAAATCGCCTTACTGATCCCATGATCCGAAGCCCCCACAATAATGGGAGAATCAAATTTATGAATATGCTCCAACAACGAGCCTAAGGCCTTCCGATCCGGCACTAAAATAGCAAAATGATAAAGACCTATGGTTTTTTTCTTTTTTCTTCTAGCGCCCTTTACCTCTTCTAAAACAATTAATGCTTTTTTTCCATCGGCTGTAAGGCTGACAACATTGTCTTTACGCTCAAGAATTTGGAAACCTAGCACCTCTTCATAAAATTCTAAAGATAAATCAAGACTGCTTACTTTTATTTGAACCTGTTCTACATAAATATTCGGGGGTTGATGAAATTCTGACATAGTTCTCCTCCTTTGGGTTTGTTCTTTTCCTTTTTTGTGTGTACATATTTTAAGCCAATATCAGAAAATTGTAATTTTTCATATAAATATATTTTAACAGGTTTTAATCTTAGATACAATTCTTTTTCTCATATTTCAGACTGAACTTCGACGTCAATTTATAATCCTGATATATGGGGTGGAAGCGGAACATTTGTACAATTAACAAAACCCCCGCTAAGACCGCAAAAAGCCCTTAGAAGGGGTTCTCTATTTAACTTAATTACTCATTTTCTTATTCTTCCTCGGTTGTAGACAACTGTTCGCCGAAACGCTTTTTATGATTACTACATGCTTTTGATTACTTAACCACCATTACGCTTATATTTGTACCTTGTATTACTGAATTGCTAACGCTTCCTAGGACGACTCTTTTTAGCCCGCCAAGGCCTCGACTTCCCATAATAATCAAATCATATTCCCCTTCTTCCGCCACTTCCGTTATAACACTGGCAGGGTGTCCTTGTACTAATTTCACTTCCAGTGTTGCATTGGTATCTTCAAATTTCTTTCCTTCAGTAAAAAGAAATTCTTTTTTTTCTTCAACTTTTTTTGCTTCTAAATCCCTAAGCTTTGATAGGTTTTCGGGAGATGGGGCATATCCATCAGCTGAGGTAGCTACCCAGGAGTAGTCCTCATAGGCATGTAATAATGTAACTTCATGGATCCCACAATCAGTAGTTAGTTGATGAGCCTTATCGATGGCTCTTTGACTGGCCTCAGAACCATCATAACAAACAAGTATTTTCATCGAATCCCTCCTCGTCTTTCAAGTCGCTATTGGACAACAATTATCTTGCTACTACTTACAGTGGCAGCCATTATTTGACCACCATCACGCTTACTTTAGTTCCCTGCATGACAGCATTGCTCACGCTTCCTAAAACCACTTTCCGAATCCCTCCAAGACCACGACTTCCAATGATTATTAAGTCGTACTCTCCCTCTTCCGCTACTTTTGTAATCACTCTTGCCGGATGACCGTGTATTGTTTTTACATCCAAAGAAACTTCAGTATTATCAAAAATTTTTGCAAGCTCTAGAATTTTCTCTTTTTTTTCTTGAACCTGACTCTCTTCAAAATTTTCCAGTTTTTTCAACATGTCCGGAGAAGGAGCATATCCATCTCCCATGGAGAACCAGTAATTTTCTTGATAGGCATGAAGAATTGTGACCTCATGAACTCCAGAGTCTCCTGTTAGTTTATGAGCTTTTTCGATGGCCCGATGGCTTGGATCCGAACCGTCAAAACATACCAATAATTTCATTTTCACCACTCTCCTTAGGTATCCCTAGTATATTCTTAGTATATTTATACCCTGTGTTATGTTTAACAAACCTAAATAAATACTTAATATAGCTTTTTTAATGCCTCTTGATAAACTCTAAGGTCTTCATTGTTATGAAGTACAAATCGTATTGTTTTTACATTTTCTAATGTCGGTATTACTTCTTTAATCGTTAAAAAAACAATTTTTTTCGCTTCATCTATTGGATAACCAAAAGCTCCCGTGGAAATAGATGGAAAAGCAATGGATACAATCCCGTACTCCTCGGCAATCTTCAAAGCTTTTCTGTAGCAATCCCCCAACAATTTATCTTCGGGCTTATCCTGTCCATAAACAGGTCCTAAACAGTGGATCACATGATTGTTAGGCAAATTATAGGCCCCTGTAATCACTGCCTCTCCTGGAGGAATCGGTGCTAGTTTCCGTGTTTCCTTTTCAAGCTTCGGGCCCGCTTCTCGGTGTATGGCTCCCGCGACCCCGCCGCCAATCCGAAGTTCTGCATTCGCTGCATTTACAATCGCCTCCATATCCTCTTGATGAGCAATGTCCCCTTTACTACATTGCACAACTACCTGATCAACTCTTTTCTCCATATTACTCCTCCTTTTCTTTAATAATTTCTTTCATTTGAATACGTGATTCTTCCTGTAAATTATTTTTTCTTCGTTTATCCAAAAGGCTTAGTAAGAGGTAGCTGAGAACCAAAAATATCAACCCAGTGACAACACTGATGATCTCTGCAAAAGCCTCATAGCCAATGTTTTGTCCTACTCTTAAACCTACCAAAACCCCAATTATCATTGCCACCAAGGGGATAATATAAACATAAAATGCACTGCTTGAAATTTTGGGATATTCAATCTCTACCAATACCCTTTGCCCTTGTTTTGCTCCTAATGTATTTTCAACCTCCACGAGTTGATCCTTGCCGGCACAATGGCTGCAAGACTTTTGTGCTCAGCCGCAACCACTTGAGGGCGCAATTAGAACCGTCGCCTTCTTATTTTTCACTGCGGTTATACTTCCAATGGTTTCCATAAATGAATCGCCTCCCTATGATCTGAAGCTTTACTCCGTATTTACCCCGATATCAGGACTTATAATAATTTATTTCTATGATTTAATCCCAGTCTATTATTCCAACCATTTTTTCAAATAACCAATAATCCCTTTCCGTTTTTCATTTCTATTTTTATGACCATGACTTTTATTTGTTTTTCTCCGTTTATTATCAACGGCTTTACTTTTCTCACTTGTTATTTTATCAGAATCAGATTCCATCTTTCTTGCCTGCAAACTATTTTCTTTTTGATTTTGGATCCTTTCGATAAGATTCTCAAGCCGTTTCAAGTCTATCGGTTTACTTAAATATCCGTCCATACCCGCAGCCCTACACTTTTCTTCATCTTCTTTCATGGCATAGGCACTCATTGCAACGATTTCAGGTTGATCAAGTTCCATCTCCCGTATTCTTTTCGTGGCCTCATAGCCATCCATTACCGGCATTTGACAGTCCATTAAAATCAAATCATAGGGTTCGTCCTTTAATCGATCCACGGCTTCGGCTCCATTATCGGCTACATCACAGTGAACCCCCTTTTTTTCTAAAAGTTCCATCATAATCTCCTGGTTCAACTCTTGATCCTCCGCTACTAAAACCTTAGGCTTTTCGAAAATTTCTTCCCTTCCTTCTTTTTTATCTCTTTTATTTTTTTTCACTGTTTTTTCTAATGGATTTCGAGCACTATCAAATGGCAACCTAACCGTAAATATACTTCCCTTGTCATAATCACTTTTCACTTCAATCTCACCGTCCATTAACTCCACTAAGGTTTTGGTAATTTTCAAGCCTAAGCCCGTTCCTCCATATAAGCGGGTGTGACTCTGGTCGATCTGGGAAAATGTTTGATAAAGTTTATCAAAGTCCGTTTCCTTGATTCCAATGCCTGTGTCCTGAACATCAATAATTACGATTATGGTATCGCCCTCATTATCTACTTCCCCTTTGGCGCGTAGCACAACCTCTCCCTGCTCAGTAAATTTAATCCCATTGCTTATCAAATTTGCCAGCACTTGATGCAATCGGGTGGGATCCCCTTTTACAAATTGGGGAAGGCTTTGATCTAAATTCATATGAAGTTCCAACCCTTTCATTTTTGCTTGCTGATAAAACATCCCTATTGCGAACTCCATAGTTTTTCTTATATCAAAGGGAATGGATTCCAGGGCCATTTTATTCGATTCGATTTTTGATAAATCCAATATATCGTTTAGGATATTCATGAGATTTTTCGAGGCATTTTGTACGTTCTCTAAATAACTTCTTTGCTGTTGGCTCATTTCAGTATCAGAAAGAAGCTCTAAAAATCCGATGATCCCATTCATGGGTGTTCGGATTTCATGACTCATATTAGCAAGAAAAGTGGATTTTGCCTGATTTGCAGTTTCCGCTTCTTTTTTTGCCTGACGCAGTTCTTTTTCAATGTTTTTCCGTTTTGTGATATCTATATAAACACCCCGCATTAAAAGAGGGTCTCCTTTTTCCGTCCATCTAATCACTTTCCCTTTTTCTTCGATCCACACCCAATGACCTTCTTTATGTTTCCGCCGGATTTCCAAAGCATAGTTCTTTTGCTCCTTATTAACTACTCTTTGAATTTCAGCCTCCACCTGGGGTAAATCTTCGGGGTGCACAAATTTTTTCCAATTTTCAAGGCTTAAGGGTAAAAGATCTTCCAGTTGGAAACCGCTTATTTTGGTTAAATTTTCAAAATATAAAACCTCACCGGTTTGAATATTCCATTCCCAGGTGCCAATATTTCCAGCCTCTAAGGTGTCGGATAACCGTTGTTTTTCCAATTTAAGATAATTTCGGGTTTCAATCAAAGGGGTTTGATCAACTAAATACCCGCGGATCTGTTTCAGTTTCCCGGAACTATCACGGTCCACCTTACTGTAATCATAGAACCAGCGATAGTTGCCTCTCTTTGTTTTGATACGATAAAAGAGTTCATAAGTATCCTTTTTACTTTTAAGTTTCTCTGAAGATTCTCCCTCGATTCGCTGCAAGTCTTCAGGGTGAATCAAATCCTCGTAGGAAAAATTCGGTGCTACCATTTCTTCAGAAGTATATCCTAAAATATCCTGAACATTTTTAGACACATACTTAATAGGCCAGCCTTTTTCCGGCCCCCATGCAATGATAAGCACCGGACCTGCAAAGAATAGATCTGCTTTTTCATCGTTTTGCTCCGTCATAGTATCACCCCTAAAAAATGCATTCGTATAGCTTACATTCACTTATATAATACCCTATCTTGATGATATATACCTTCTATACCAAGATTTTTCCAGATTTCTTTTTAATTTCCGGTGTTAACATATCTTCTTCCGGGTATATATCCCACACATTATTCATAGAGAGGAGACTTTAAATGAATCATTATAAATGTACCGTCTGTGGTTATACCTATCGTCCGGAAAAAGGAGATAGAGTTCGGGACATCGAACCGGGAACAAGTTTTGAAAAACTTCCGGAGCATTGGCGATGCCCTACATGCAATCAGTTTAAGATGGCCTTTACGGAAATTGACAGTCATTAACCTTTCCAAGCAAGGACTCTTCGGATTCATATTCCAATGTTTATAAAAATATTTTTTCGGGTATGAAATTATTAACACTTCTTAAGGAGGGATTGTTATGTCAAATAAACAACCGGATAGTAATTGGGAGGAGTTTAAGTCAAAAATAAAAAAAATCTGGCAGGACCTCAGCGATGAAGAACTTAATGAATTTGAAGGCGATAAAGACAAAACCTATGAACAAATCGGAAAAAAATACGGTCTGTCACGGGAGGAGATCGATAAAAGAATGGATGAATACGATATATAGAAAGTCAAGATTAAATAGAGCTTTTAAATCTAAGAAGGGGGGGGTATTATGACAAATAAAGACCAAGGGAAATTAAAAGAAAAAATACTGCAGGAATGGCCGGACCTAAATCAAAAAGACTTAGGCGATGTATTGGGAAACCGAGACCAATTGATCCAAAAGCTCGTACGCGAATATGGAATTTCCCACGAAGAAGCTGAAAGACGCCTGAATGAAATCGACGCTTAAAACCACTCCTGAACCTTGACGTCAAAAAACCACCCTTTGGTGGTTTTTTTGACGTCATTAAGATATAACCATTACTCCTCATAACCGGGAAATTTTTTGATAGGATTTTTTTTAATCTTCCATATTTTTCGCCCATGGGTAAACAGGACCCGGACAGATGCAAACAACGGCACCACAAATATCATGCCAATGAGACCCACCAATTGTCCTGCAATCAAAATTAAAAAGATGATGACCAAGGGATGTAAATTAAGTTTTTTACCGATGATTTGAGGAGAAATCAAATTACTCTCAATTTGTTGAATGATAATTATCGCAAGCACCGTAAACAATGCGGTTAAAGGTGATAAAAACAGAGCTACAATCACCGCAGGTACGCTTCCAATCCATGGACCGAAAAACGGAATAATATTGGTAAGGCCGGCGATTATTGCCAATAGCAAAGCATAATCCAAACCGATGATCAAGAAAGCTATCAAACATAGAATACCAACAAACAAACAAACCAATCCCTGTCCTTGTATATAAGAACTAAGAGCTCGGTCTACATCCTTTAAAACCTCCCGAACTTCAGATTGTTGGTTTTGTTGAAACATTTTAACGAAAATATCTTGAAACTTCTTAGAATCCTTCAATACATAAAACAAAACAATCGGAAGCAATATCAATGTAAAGACCGCCGAAGCCACAGATCCTATAAAACTTCCCATACCGGTTAATACTCCTCTTCCCCAATTGTTCAAAGTTTCCATAGCACTGTCAATATATCCGTCGATATCCAAAAACTCCTCTTGCTGAAGCTGACTGATCCGGTTAAACAGATCAATTTCTAAAAACCATTCCTGAATTCCCTCCACAATTTGCGGGATATTGTTGGCAAGTCCCATGACCTGCGATTGCAACACCGGTCCAACAAGTGCCAAACTTAAAATAATGATGCCAAGAAAAAGTAGATAAATCATTAAGATTGAAATTCCCCGGGGCATTTTTTTGTTCAGAAGGTTTACGAAAGGTCTGAGAAGATAAAACAATAGCCCCGCAAGAATTAAGGGAACAAACAGAGTTTGGAATGCCACACGTATTGGATTGAACACCCAAGCAATCAAACTTCCTATGTAGATGATTAAAAATAAAATCAAAATGTTTTTTCCAATAGAGTAGAATTTTTCAATCATTAATCAGTGCTCCTTTACGGTTATTTTTAAAGCATGGGCTCAATGGGTCCCACCATTCTTTTTCCTATTTCCAATAAAATTTTCCGAACACTAAGTTCATTCTGTAAGCTTGCTAAGTCTTCTTCTAACTCATAAGCAATGCTGGAATCTTCTACATTCAACATTTCTTCTTTTAATTCCGCAGTGAAACTTTCACTATGAATGACTACCATACTTTCAGTGCCTAAAAAAACATTACGAGGATCCAGATTAAAAGAAGCCAGGGTACTGGATTATCATTCATCACATAGGTCTTAGCATAAAGAAAATTTTCATTGTTGTATGCATATAGCTTGGAGGATTTTCCAGCAACCGCCTCTTTATATTTATAAGCTGCAACTCTTGCAAACAAATTCGGGTTGGATTTTACAGCGATGGTCATCAAAAAAATCTTCGTAGTATGTTCTTCATCTATTTCCTCAATGTTCGATAGACTATTGATTACTTGTTGCATTTCACCGGTTGAAATAATATATGGACTTTGTACTAAAATTTTTCTTGAGGAATTTTCTGTCAAGGATGACAGTTCCATCAATCTACAAGGTTCTTTTTTCCAACGTTGTATGGGATTTTGAATAAAATTTCCTGGTTTCGTGAGGGGTCTTTAATGCCTCGGGCTTATTAGGAAAATACTTTGGACGATGGCACCTTCCTTTTGAAATTCTATAAGAACAGCCTCGTCCGCTCCTTCAGTATCTCCATAAAATTCTTCAAAGTCGATATCTTCCTGATAACCGGAATCGGAGTAACTGATGAAATTGAATATGAATACTCAACATATCAATACGTACAATAAATAACCAAGGAAAATTATAAGTGTTATTCTGATGATTTTTTCAAGGTTTACCTTTACACATCTTTTCACCTACTATGATTATACAAGTTCAGAACTCTAATTCCCATTTTACCCTATATGTCGAAGATTTAAAACTATCTTTTTATTAACTCGGTGATTTTATTAAAAAAACACCCTACGGTGTTTTTTAATTGTTTTTTATTGAGGTTTAATAATATTATGGCTAACCATGGTATTGATTATAGTCCGGCTTCGGAGATAGGGCGGCACCCACCAAAGCTAACAAAGGAAATATGGCTGTAACCAGTAGAATTTCCGTATAACCACCAAAGTAGTCGAAGGCAAAGCCAAAGGGCAATGGCCCAGCGGCGGACCCAATGACCATCGCCATCATGGTGAAGCCTTTAATACTTCCCAGATTTCCCCGTCCAAAGTAATTCGGCCATATCATATTATTGGTAATGGCAAAATAGCCATTGACTCCACCCCATAGAACTCCCAGGATAATGACTATCGGGATTGAAGCAAGGTTAAAATAACGAATTGACAAAAATCCCAGAAGCACGATAATAAATCCTAAAAAGGTAATCGAAAGTATTTTGTGGTCCTTAAAGCGATCGCCTACTACTCCGGCAATAAAATTGTTGAAAAATTGAGATAATGCATATACACTAAGGGCCAAGGCAGCAGTCATCGGTGCATTAGCTTCAGGAAAACCCAAGTACTCCATGATTGATGCTAAATGAAAAGTTACGCCGGTATTTAACGCCGCAGGCACGGTTACACAAAACATTAATACCCAAAAAGCTCTGGTTTTCATTGATTCCTTTAAGGTCCAGGACTTTTCCTGCTGAGAATTTGTGGCCATCGAAGCTTTCGGGTCAATCACCTCTCCATCGGGAAGAGCGCCGATATCCTCCGGTTTATTCTTCACAAACACTAAGGCTACAGGGAGCATTATCACTAGCAACAAAATCCCCCAAACCTGCCAACCGGTTCGCCATCCGTAATTTATTATGATCCAGGTATTCAACGGCGGAAGTACAAAGGATCCCCCTACGGCTCCAATAGCCATAAAACTCAGTGCCCGCCCCCGCATTTTATAAAACCACTGGGGAATTAACGTTGTAGAAGTTAATGTCATGGATCCCTGTCCAAGCAGTCTTATGGAAAAAAAGCCCACAAGCAACATCCAGGGTGCTGATACTCGGATCATCCAAAAGCAGGCAAGGGCAAATAAAGTTATTACCGCAGGCATAACCTTACGATGTCCTTTCAAGTCCACAAGCTTGCCCACAAAGGAAATTAGTAACCCTGCTGCTAATGTACCTAAAGAATAAAAACTGGACACATAAGATCTTCCCCAGCCAAACTCATCTATATAGGAATCGATAAATACCGAAACCGAATAAGTCTGTCCCGGTCCGGAAAAAAATACTCCAAGTATACTGACTAGTACAATCACCCAGCCATAAAAAAAAGGCACTCGATTTGCCAATGTATGTTTCTCTTGCATCATATCTTGTTCCCTCATCTTAGTCCCCTCCATCTACCGTCACGTTCACTTATTTATTATAAGTTATTTCGAGAGTGGAAACAACTAATTTTTTGTTATTCTATGGTTTTTCGAAAAAATACCGATAATAATTTTGGTTACAAACAACCACGCTTTCAAATTCCAAGCTTTTGGTCAGACATAAGGGCACAAGGATCCCACGGTTTTTTGAAAATATATGATTTCTCCATTATTAAAAATTCCTTTAAATACTTTAAATGCTTTCAATTCCATATATTACATTTTTAAGCATTCCATGGGAGAAAGGTCTTTCAGGTAGAGTTGTTTATACTGCAGGGATTTTTTGTGGTATTCTTTAAAATACTCTTTCCGTCATTCCACGCTGCAAAAACAATGCAATTTCTTCTGACTGCAATTATAGTCCTCATTGGGGATAAGATTTGAAATAATTCAAATAGACCTTAGCAAGCGATTTTTCACAATAAATTAACAGGCATACAAATAACCTCTGAGAAGCTTTTAAACTTATTCCTCAGAGGCCGTTTGTATTTTTGATATTATTCTTGAAACATCCTGTCCAGCAAATATAACCCTTGTTCAACGATTTTCAGTTCTTACTCTATTTCTCATGAATCTCTTCTGTAAGACGCTCAATTTCGTCAATCATGCTTCCAATATAGGCTATGGTGTCCTTCAAGGGCTTTTCCGTGGTAATATCCACTCCAGTAAGTTTAGCAAGACCCACCGGATCCTGTGTGCCCCCGGATTTCATAACTTGTAACCAATCCTTAACCGCCGATTCTCCCTCTTTTAAAATACGCTGATTTACTGCGGTAGCAACAGTTAGACCTGCACTATAGGTATAAGAATACAGTCCATCATAATAGTGGGGTTGACGCATCCAGGTAAGTTCCGCCCCATCGTTAAGTTCCACCGAATCTCCCCAGAAATCTTGTAGGGCTTGTTTTTTAAGTTTGTCTAATGTATTAGCATGAACCGATTCCCCTTGATCAGTCAGCTTGTAAACCTCTCGCTGATAGGTAGCCTCCAATAAATGGGTCACAAAGTTATGATAGTAGGTATTCGCAATCATCGACGAAAGTACCCAACGCTTAAACCGGGGATCATTACTCTTTTTCACCAAATAATTGGTCAAAAACAGTTCATTAATCGTGGATGGTGCTTCAACAAAGTACATTGAGGGATCCTGCTCCAAAAGACTTACATTTTCAGCTGACAGCATAGAATGGCCTGCATGACCGAGCTCATGAACCAATGTGAAAACCTCGTTCATCAGTCCGCTCCAGGAAAGAAGAATGTAGGGATTGTAACCATAAACACCGGCACAAAATCCACCTGTAGATTTTCCCTCATTTTGTGCAAAATCCACCCATCGCTCATCATAAGAACGCATCACTAGGTTCAGATAATCCTCTCCCAAAATGGAAAGTGCCCCCTTAATGTATTCCTTTGATTCTTCAATCGTAACTTGGGGATCATACTCCGGATCCAGGGATATTTTCAAATCTGCAAAGGTTATCTTCTCAAGTTCATGCTCTTTTTGCAAAAGTTTCGCATATCGTCTCATATGAGGGGCTAATTCCTCCATGATTAAATCAATTTGCCGATCATAAAGATTCCGTTCCACTTTTTGATCAAACAGCAAATACTCAAATATGTTCTGATGTCCTCTTAGGTCCGATAATACTTTTTCCTGTTGCAGTTTTGTATAGTAGGTTGAAGCCATGGTGTTTCGATATTTTCGTAGTTCCTTTGAAAAACACTGAAAGGCCCCCCGACGAATTTTTGTATCGGGTTCCATCTGATACTCATTTTCAAATCGCACAAAACTCATGGGATACTCCTGTCCCTCAACTATGAAATTCGGGAAACTTAAATCCGCAAGCTTCGCCTGATTGTAAATCTGATAGGGTGCCTCTAAAACCGGATCCAAATAAGCTAAAGTTTTTTCCACCTCTCGGTGGAGCTTAAAAGGTTTGCTTCGCAGAATGTCCTGAAGTACCACCCGATAGTTCTTGGTTTGTGCCATAGCTTCTTTTAGTATTTCTTCCGGAGCCTCTTTTAGCTCACTTTCAATAAAGGATAAATTTCCCATGACTTTTGAAAAGATCATTTGGGCTTTTGCCACCCGCTGTTGATTTTTTTCATCGGTCTCATCTACCGATGATGCCAAAAAACTGTAGGTACCCGCTTTGGATACTTTCTGTAAAAGACTTTCGTATTCTTCCAAGCAGTATAGAATTGTCTGGGGAGAGTCCAACTGACCTTCAAATTTTTGTTGGATATCTTCACTTTTAGGTATGAAAGTTTTCAACTCCTTTTCAAAATCATCCGCAACTGCATATAGCCTCGTCAGATCCCAGGTTAATGACTCATCCACTTCCCATCGTTTAAGCAGTTTGTTTTCGCTCATTGTTTAACCTCCTGAAATTTGTTTTTACTTTTATTTAGATCCCTTTATTAATAATTCTACACTAATATTCAATATTCCTTTGTTTTCTTTAGCAAATTTTCAAGGATTTATCTGACATCCTAAAATATTTCCGTTATATTGATCCTAGTTGTTCATTTTGTTCTGTATAAATTGAACAAAGGAGGTGTCATTATGGATAATGAGCAAGCAAAAATTCAAGAATCTCGTGATATTATCATTAGTGCCATTGCCCAAACCATGGTTATTTACGGAGTTACTCCATCTGTGGGACGCATTTACGGATTGTTATACTTTTCCGATAAACCCCTGTCCCTTGACGAAATCAAGGATGCAGTAGCCATGAGTAAGGGAAGCGTTAGCACAGGTCTCAGAGAACTATTAGAGACCGAAATGATTATCAAGGTTTGGAAAAAGGGCGATCGAAAAGATCATTACATTGCGGAAAAAGACTTCGTGAAAAATTTCATTACTTTTTTTGTGAAAAATATTCGTCTTGAACGGAGCATAACTTTAAATGCAAGCAGTAATGTGCGTCCAAAACTCGAGGATCTTTCCCAGTACGCCCAGTCCTCAGATATTCGCAGAGAAGCAAAACGTGACTTAGAACTGATGTCTGATACGGAAGCTTATTTCCGTTGGACAAAAAAAATTATTGATGATATGGAAAGCGGAGAGTTTTTCAAACACTATCCAGTTCCGGGTAATGATAAAGGGGTTTAAGAGTATTAAAAAATCTAGACCATCTGATCTGTTCGAGAGCGTCTCAAATAAGGATGTTTAAAGACACCACAAATATCAAAGAAATGAAAGCGAGGAGAAAATGAGATTAGATAAAACTGCTTTACTACTTATCGATTTACAAAACGAAAGTCAGTACGGTATTCAGAGATTAAACGAGGTCATTAACAATGCAGAAACTATCATTCATTATTGTCGAAAAAATCATATTCCGATCATCTACACTCGTCAAATCAATCGTAGCGACGGTCTTGGACTCCCCTATAATGATCCGGTTGATGCGACAGGCAAACCAAAGTTTTATTGTTCAGAGACCAGCGCTGTAGAAATAATTGATGCCGTAGCACCGAAAAAAGGAGATTTGGTCATTGATAAATTCCGTTGGAGCGGTTTTTATGAGACTTCCTTGGATCTGATGCTGAAAAGTCTTGATGTGAAAGAATTGATCATTGGAGGACTTGTTACCGACGGCTGTTTGATGACTTCGGTTTTTGACGGTTTTTTTAAAGATTACCGTATCCATCTTGTAAAGGACCTTTGCAGTACTACTAATGAAGGCGCTCATATGGCTTCAATTCTAATTATGGCCAATTGGGTATATGGAATCGAAATTTATAATAGCAAAGAAATGATTAAACGGCTTAATGGATTTGAGTATAATTCTTGGAAGTCAGAAAGCCCCGATTCTCTTCACTTTACACCAGAAAATATGCGGGAAGTTTTCCACAAACTTGATCAGTAACATTAGAATTATAATCTTCATTGATCTGTTAATCTTTAAAAACCATTAATTTATAAAAAAATAATAAGGAGGCAGTTTTATGTTTACTAGTTATAAGAGCAAAAAAGCAATATTAGTCTTTGCAGTTCTGCTACTTTCGATGATTGTGCTATTCGCTTGCGGTGATAGTGAGGAAGAGGTAGATAATGGCGGCAAAGAAGCAGAGAGTAATGAAACTATTGTATTTGGTATGTCTAATTGGAGCTCCACAAGAGTCCCAACCGATATTATCCGACTAATTCTCGAAGAAGCAGGGTATGAAACCGATGAAACCCACGCAGATCAACCTTTAATTTTTATGGGTCTAGAAAATGAGAATATCGACTTTTTCATGGATGCATGGTTACCTCACACGGAAGAATACCTTTGGGAACAATATCAAGAGTCCTTAATAAAAGTGGCTACAAGTTACGAAGACGTACCTCTTGGCTGGGTTGTACCAACCTATGTGGAAGCAGATTCCATAGACGACTTAGTCGGAAACTCTGATCAGTATACTGATCAGATTATCGGACTTAGCCCCGGTTCAGGAATGACAGAAACTTCTATGCAAATGATGGATGATTACGATCTTGAAGAGTATGAGTACGTATCTTCCAGCGAGTCTGCCATGATGGCTAATGCCGTACGCTTTATCGAAAGAGAAGAAGCAGTGATCTTCCTAGGCTGGAGACCACATTCCATGTTTACACAATTTGACCTTAAGTTCTTGGATGGACAGGATGATTATTTTAAATCTGACAATGTATATGTTATTTCCTATGACGGGATTCAAGAAAAGCATCCCGAAGTATATGATATGCTTTCTCGTTGGAGCATAGATGTTGAGGATTTAGAGGAGATTATGTATCAGCATGAAGAAAATGAAGTCCCCTTTGATGAACTTGCAGAAGAATGGGTTGAGGACAACCGGGATAAAGTGGACTACATTCTCGGAAATGAGTAGTAGATTTTATTAGTTAGTTAAAAGTGTACCAAGGGGTCCGACCCCTTGGTACACTTTTTGTGATTTCTATTAGTTGTTAATCATTTCGTCTACTTTTTCCTGATTATTATCAATCCATTCCTGGGCTACTTCTTCAGGATCTCTTCCTTCGTCTTCGATTTCAACAATCATTTGCTCCACATCACCGATATCAATACTCCAATTTTCAAGAAATGCATATACATCAGGGGCTTTTTCCTGCAACTTCTTATCCACTACCACATGTACCGAGGATTCTTCAAAGTAGCCTCGATCATCATCGATCAATTTGATATCCAGATTTCTAAACATGGTATGGGGTCTCCATCCATAGAATACCACCGGTTCTTCATTTTCCATATTTCTCATAACCTGAGCGATCATGGCGGCTTCCGATGAGTTAACCTGGGTCATTTCCAATCCGTAGCCTTCGATTAATTCATCAATAACTTCCGTAATGCTGGCTCCATCTTCAATGGAATACATTTCATTATTAAATAGCTCTTCATTTCCTAAAATATCTTCGATAGAATTAATATCTTCCATATATTCTGGTACTACCCAGCCTTGCTCTGCTTCGTCGTAGCTTATGGAAATACTTTCCACTTCATCCTCGTAGGTTTCAAAATATACTTCATGGGCAGGAATCCAACCATCCATAAAGATGTCATTGTCATCTCCTGCTAAGCCCATATAAACCCCTGCAGCGTCGGTTTCCATATAGGATACTTCATAACCCATTTCTTGGATAATCAAGCTTGCTACTTCTGTTGGTGGAACCGTACTAGTCCATGGAGTTACACCAAAGGAAATTTCCGCCGCTTCTTCTCCTTCATCATTTCCACAAGCTGTAAATAATAACACGGTTATCAATAATACTCCAAGAATTAATTTTTTCTTCATAATATTTTTCCTCCTGTTTTTTATTAGTATTGTATCACTTAAAATGAGCTGTGATTACTTTCTTCGAATACCGATTTTTCTTCCTACTTCTTTTGGGGTCACCAAATCCTTCTGTGCTCTATGGTATTTCTGTAAGTTTTCATGCATATTCTCAGGAAAGGGAGCGGGACGGTTCGTAGTTTTGTCCATTCCCATAACCATCTGTTCGCTTGTGGCCACAGGTTCTTCCTTAGAATTTTCCATGATCATAAAAAGATGAATCCGTTTTTCATCCCGATCAATCACCTGAGGAAAAACCGTCAAACGCTCACCTTCTTCCACTTCTTTTAAATAACAGATATGGGCCTCTAAGGTGAAAAAAGTGTACTGAAAGTTTTCTTTTCCCCTTTCATCCAGTCCTAAAGCATCGATCCAGTGGTCCAGACTCCTACTGAAGAGCTTCCCATACTCGGCATCATTCATGTGTCCATTATAGTCTACGGACATCGGTAATACTTTCCAAGGGCATAAAAAGATTCCGTTTTCTATATTCATTATTATTTCATCTTCCATAGCCTTCGCTCCTATTCTGTTTTATTAAATAAGGGCCAGTAATCGGAAACCAACTCCAGCTGTTTAACAAGAAACTCATTGCGTTTTTCTTCCAATTCCGCAACGGTTTTGCCTTGTCCACTACTCTCACAGCCTTCAATAACTCGCTCTTTCAAGTCTTCCGTAAGTTCCGGAGCTACGAGCTTCGTCCAAGGGAGTTTCAATGCCGGTCCAAATTGATCGAGCATATGGCGCATACCGGCATCCCCCCCTGCCATATGAAAGGTCATGAAAGGTCCCATTAATGCCCATCGAAGTCCTGCTCCATAGGTTATGGCTCGGTCCACTTCATCGGTTGTTGCTACGCCGTCATTTACTATATGCAGGGCCTCACGCCAAAGAGCTTCCATTAATCGATCCGCTACATGTCCTTCAATTTCTTGATGAATTACCAATGGCTTCATGTCAACCTCTGTAAATAAAGCCTTAGCTTGTTCGATCACCGTTTTTTTCGTTTTTTCTCCGCCTACAACCTCTACTAAGGGTAGAATATATACCGGATTAAATGGATGGGCCACAATTAGCCTTTCAGGGTTTCTCAGTCCCTCCTGAAGCGTTGTCGCTGTAATTCCCGATGTACTGGATCCAATAATCCCTTCAGGCTTTAAATGTTCGTCTATTTCTTGTAAAACTTCTTTTTTCAAGTTCTCCCGCTCCGGTACATTTTCCTGAACATAGGCGGCATCTTCTACGGTTTCTTTTATAGTATTTACAAATTTCAGTTTATCCATTGAGGCCTCTTGCGCTACACCCATATCTTCTAAGGTTGGCCAAATTCGTTCCATTAACCTTCTGGTATTTCCCTCAGCACCTTCCGCTGGATCGAAGGCAACTACATTATACCCCTTCGCCAAAAACCTTGCAATCCATCCATTGCCAATTACACCGGTTCCGACGACGCCTATTTTATTGCTGTTGTTTGCCATATCTATGCCTCCTACTTTAGTTTTCGTAATTGATAATACTCACGGGCTTCCGCTGGGGTCATGATAGAAAATCCGTTTTGCTCCAAAATATTCCCCATTTTATCCACCAGTTCCTCATTTCTTCCTGGAACTCCCTTTTCAAGGTATAAGTTATCCTCAAGACCTACACGAACATTGCCACCCAAAAGAGCTGCTTGTAAAGCCACAGGAAACTGTTTGGAACCAATTCCAAAAGCAGACCAGGAAGCATTTTTCGGAAGCTTGTTTATCATATACATCATGGTTTCCACATCAGCTTCCGCTCCCCAGGGAATCCCTAGACAAAATTGAAACATGGGATCTCCGTCGATTAAACCTTTTTTAATTAAATGTTTTGCATAACGCAGATGACCCGTATCGAAACATTCAATTTCCGGTTTTACACCACTCTCTTGGATAAGCCTCGCCTGTTTTTCCAGCCACGAAGTTGGGCTCATATAGACCATTTCTCCGAAATTGACACTTCCGCAATCCAATGTACACATTTCCGGTAGTAACTCTCCCACAGGTTTATGCCGCTCCTCAGGGGTTTGGATCAGTGTCCCTGTCCCACCAGCTGCGGGGGTATCCAAGCTAGGAATGAAATCTCCACCGCCGCCGGCGGTTATGTTAATGATCACATCAGTATCCGATGCACGAATTCGATCGACGATTTTTTTATAATGCTCGATGTCATGGCTAATGCCTCCGGTTTTTGGATCCCTTGCATGAACATGAGCAACGGTTGCTCCGGCCTTCGCCGATGCGATTGCAGAGTCGGCAATTTCTTCAGGGGTTACGGGAACATATTTGTTCTTATCCGTTGTTTCCCCGGCACCGGTCACCGCTGCTGTTAATAATATCTTTTTCATCATTTTACCTCCTTTGATTTTTACTGTACCATCCAGACGGTTTATTAATCTGTTTATGACTATAACATCTTCCGGAATTCATTTCAAGTTAAAATCTTGATTTTTCTTTTGAAGAGATTCGCTAAAGCCATAAAAAATCAGGGTTTCCTGCATAATAAATTATTCGTAAGAATTTTAAATATAAAAAAAAGACCCCTTCTTAACAGAAGAAATCTCTTATTCTTTCAAGAAGACTCCTTACAATTTCAAGCGATCTCTTCAAAAAGATTCAATTAGACTAAAAACTTTCAGTGCTACTTATCCGATTCCCGAGACCAATCCATTAAAAATTGAAATACTTGATCTTTTTTCTCTTCATTCATTCGATTAATATCAAAGAGTTCTGATAACCAAATACCATCGGCGGCTAACTGGATAACCGATGCTTTAATGGGATCGATTTGATCCTTTGCCATATCCTGCTTCCAACCTTCATAAACTTCCCGTACAGGGTCTAATAA
Source organism: Isachenkonia alkalipeptolytica (assembly GCF_009910325.1). Classification (NCBI taxonomy): domain Bacteria; kingdom Bacillati; phylum Bacillota; class Clostridia; order Eubacteriales; family Clostridiaceae; genus Isachenkonia; species Isachenkonia alkalipeptolytica. The sequence continues at coordinate 35,565 of NZ_SUMG01000008.1, read as the reverse complement.
CTCCGCATCTACCGCTTTAGCTGCAAGCAGGGTTGCGTTCTTATGTTTGTTTTCTTCCGTTTCATGAAATGTCACATTTACATAAGCTCGAATCCATTTCCCCGGCTCTTTTGACTCTTGATTTTCGTCGTTTTTCACCTTTTCATCGTAGTTGCTGGCCAAATGTTCCACCATTCCCTTTAACAACGCTTCCTTTGTGGGATAATGATACAATAGGCCTCCTTTACTAAACCCTGCTTCTTCTGCAACAGCCTCTAATGTCAGGTTGAAAATACCCCGCTGATTTACAATTTTTGATGCTGCATTAAGAATATCCAGTTTTCTTGAATGTCTTCCCATTTTACCACCTGCCTTCCCTTTCCTAGGATTTTAGTATACTATACAGACGGTTTTAAAACAACCGGACCAAACAGTAAAAACGGCTCCTCAAAAAAGTAGTCAAAAGTGTACAGGCCCCCCTGGTACACTTTTGACTATTTTAGTTCATTCAATTCACCTTTTGATATCCATAATCTCTCTTAAGATTATTTGGGCACTGTGTTGAAGATCTTTTAGCTCCAGATCTTTCTTCTTTAGACTTCGAAGAATCCTCTTTTTGTCCGATTTTTGACCAGGCATGATCAGGTCATTCCCGGCTTTTATACATTGTGCAGGATCTGCAAATTTCTTACCCGTAGCATACCAGTCTGTCATCACTATACCTTCAAATCCCCATTCATTTCGAAGAATTTTTGTACACAAATCATAACTGTTGGCGGTGTAGGTTCCGTTAATACGATTATAACTGGTCATAACCCCCTTCGGCTTGCTTTCCTTAATAGCAATTTCGAATCCCCGAAGATAGATCTCTCGAAGGGCTCGCTCGTTGATATTACTTGATACCCGGTTTCGATTTTCCTCCTGATTGTTTACGCAGAAATGTTTTATGGTTGCTTTGTTTCCGGAATGCTTTTGACACCCACGAATCACAGCTGCTGCCATTTTTCCAGTGAGATAAGGATCTTCACTGTAGTACTCGAAATTCCGGCCACAAAGTGGATTCCGATGAATATTCATGGCAGGACCTAACCAAAAGTCTATATTGTATTCTTGCATTTCTACACCGATTGCTTCTCCCACTTTTTCTATAAGTTCTTCATTCCAGCTTTGAGCCAGAGCAGTGGCAACAGGAAAAGAAGTCGCGAACTGATATGCTACCGGATGTTTTTTTGGATTCCCAAAAATCCTATCTTTAATAAAATTCGGTATATATTCTAAAAACTCCATCGGAGCATCCACCATCTTGATTTTTTTTCTTGAATGAATCGTTACCCTTTTTGAAAGTCTTAACCCCGCAGGTCCATCGGTAAAAACCCCATTGGGAATTCCTTTCGATTTAAGTTTAGACGTAGTATATCCTGCTGCTCCAGGAACATTAAACTGATTCTGATTTAAAAGTGTAGCCTTCATACCGGCACCTACAACCAATTCCACTAATTCACGGACAGTTAATTTATCAAAAATTTTCTTTTTTTCTTCTCCAACGGAAACATCCCTAGTTTTATAGTCGAAGGTATCAATACTGATATCTTTGGGATTCAACTGCAGTCTCGAAAATTCCGGTGCGTCTTTCAATTTTTTTAACTCTTCTTGATAATTGATCTCCGCCGGTTTTATTTCCCGAACCTCCGATCGGGTTTTACATACATTTTGATGAATTGAAATAAAAGCCTGTTGACATAGGGATAACACTACACCGGCCACAGTATTTCTTGAAGAATTTCCGACCCGTAAAATATAATCCCCTTCATCAAGAATAAAGGCTCCCTCTTTTTCATGGTAGCTGGAAAAGCATCTTATATCAACGGTTAACTCAAAAATTTCCTCCTTCCCCGGGGGTAGTTCCGACGTCTTATGAAATGCTACCAACTTTTGATATTCTTTTTTAATATGTACTTGAGGACAGCTAACATAGAACTGTAAAATTTCTTTTCCTGGGTAAACTCCCCCTCTATTCTTTACTCTACAGCGGAGATGCAACTTGGTTTTATATACTTTTGCCTCGATAAGCTGCCATTGAAAATCTGTATAACTCATACCAAAACCAAAAGGATACTGGGGATTAATATTGTATGAATCGCAGTATCGATATCCTACATATATACCCTCTTCATAAAAAGCATTCATTGAATTTCCTCTCATGTAGCTATATTCATTATGAAAGGGAACATCTTCATAGCGTTTATACCAGGTATCACTAAGTTTAGCCGAAAAATTTTTCTCTCCTGTAATAAGGTCCCCCAAGGCCCTACCTCCTTGACTTCCCTGTTGGGCAAAAAATACAATACCTTTAATCTCGGGAATTTGCTCAGTGAAACGAAGATCGAAAGCTCCTCCCACATTAACCACAAGCAGTATGTCCGAGTAAAATCGGGCACATATTCCTATGTTTTCGTGTTCTTGTTTCGAAATACTAAAATCATTCTTTTGAATTCTACGATCGCTTCCTTCCCCGGATTGTCGAGAAATAACATAGATGCAAAGTTTCCCGTCTTTTTCATCTAAGTCTCTTTTTTCTATTCTCCGTCCATAGGGATAACGAAAGGGTAACTCCAGCATTTCCTGAAATTTTCTTCTCTTAAAGTACTCCTGCAAACGTTCTTTATAAGACTTCCGCTCCTCTTCGTATTCCCTTTCATAGTCTTCTATCCAGTCGGTGGATGTAATTTCAAAGCCTTTATCAATTAACCCTTCCATAATACTGATACTATGACGGTCATTTACTTCTCCTGATCCACTGCCCCCTTTAATAGTCCGGTTTGCACCGGCACCAAAAAGGGCTACTTTTCCAGGCTTAACCGGCAGAATGTCTTCATTTTTCAGCAGTACAATTCCTTCTAAAGCAGCTTGGTAAGACAGTTCTTCATGCTTTTTCTCCCGAAAGTTTTTATCCTCTTCAAACCTTGCTTTGGTATTCATGCTGAATCCCCCTTTAAAGTATTTCTTATTTTTCTAGAAATCTTTTCCATTTCTCAACATCTCTTTTTCCTTGCCTATAGCCTAATTCATAGGTCTTGGCAAGCTTTTCAAAATTTCTTTCCCGGTTGGATATAGGCATTTGATCAGGATATACCAAAAATGCTTTCCCTGACTTTTCCATAGCTTCCAATTCATCCAACGTTTGATTGTAGCGTATATGCCTTGTAAGCAAAGCCTCCACAACCTTGGGATATTTCCGGTAATAGGCTTTAATCAGAGGCCCAAACTTCACCGGAGATTTCCTATAGCCCTTCGGTCGGGTAAGTATGACAAAATACTTCTTATAACCATCTTTTTTTGCTGCCTCAAGGGCTACGCCTCCGGCAATCCCGCCATCTAAATAATTCCGCCCTTTAAATTCTGTGATGGGCATGAACATCGGCATGGAAGAAGATGCACGGACCATCTTCATCAAATCCTTCATTTCTCTCACTTCTTCTTTTTTTAAGTAAACAATTTCCCCTTTGTTGATGTCAAAGGCTCCCACACGCATTTTAGCAGGATTATCCATAAAGGTTTCAAAATCTAAAGGAAGTGCTGCATTCTTATGAGGAGTATCCTCATAAATGTATTTTGCCCTAAAATATCCTTCTCCTTTTATCAAGGATCCCCATCCCCCGAAATTCGGATCCTTTACCAACTCCACAAAAGATTTTCTCGTTCGTTCTTGGTCCCTGGATAAATAATTCACACTATGGCTTGCCCCGGCAGATATTCCCGCAACATAATCAAAATATAGTTCATTTTCCAGTAATTGATTTACAAATCCTGCGGTATAACTGGCCCGCATACCGCCACCTTCAAATATCAGTGCCGTGTCATAAATATTGCTTTGAATTACCATAACATATCTCCTTAGTTTAATTAATAAATTATTATAACTCCTTACCTATTACATTCTTCTATTTAATTTCGTTATATTTTTCATTATATCCTATATTTTACATTAGGTTAAGGCAGTTTAGTAAATTTTTAATCCTTAATCTTCACTTCATAATTTCTTTATAATATTTCACCAAAGAAAAACACAGCAAAAGAAAATTCAGGATTCATCCCTTAAATTTTCTTTGCTGTGCCCTTCTTGGTCTTGCTGTATTTAATAATTCTTTAAGGAGGCTATTTTACCAAATCATCAATTCTTTTGCTGATGCTTTCAAATCCTCTTTGAAATCCGGATGAGCAATGCCTATTAAACGCTTAACTCTTTCTTTCAAGGGGGTTCCCCTAAGGGAGGCCACACCATACTCTGTCACAACGTAGTCCACATCATTTCTTGATAGAGTAACGGCGGCTCCTACTGTTAAGTTCGGAACGATCTTAGAAATGGTCTTGCGCTCTCCAGTCTCCGGATCTTTCACTTTAGTTGTGGAGTAAAGGGCAATAATGGATTTCCCTTCTTTGCAAATTTGTGCTCCAATAGCAGTATCCGCTTGGCCACCGGTCCCACTAAATTGACGGTGACCTATGGATTCCGAGGCGCACTGACCGGTGAGGTCAATCTCTATAGTTGTGTTAATGGAAACCATTTTATGGTTTTTCCCTATCACATTAGGATCATTGACCCATCTCCCCCGCAAAATTTGTACCGCTGGATTGTCATCAATAAAATCATAAAGCACCTTACTTCCTAAAGCGAAGGTCGCCACCATTTTCCCCGGCATCAATGTTTTTTCGTTATTGGTTATGGCACCGCTTTTAAAAAGCTCCACCATCCCATCGGTAAACATTTCCGTGTGAATTCCCAAATTCTTCTTTGTTTTCAATTCAGAAGCTACCGCATTGGGTATCCCTCCTATGCCTAATTGGATGGTGGATCCGTCTTCCACTAGGTCTACGATATGTTTTCCGATCAGCTGATCTTTTTCGCTGGGCTGTGTGATCGGAAGTTCCGGAAGCTCATAATCCTGTTCGATAAGATAATCAATCTCACTAATATGAATCACCGTATCCCCAAAAGTTCTTGGCATATTAGGATTAACTTCCAGTATGGTAATCTCCGCATGCTCTAACATCTCCCGCTCATAGGTAGCGCTTAAAGACAGGGAAATGTAACCATGTTTATCCATGGGACTTGCCGTGCCGATAAATATATTCGGTCGTTTGTAGTCCAACCTCCGCTCCGCTGCTAAATGAAGATGATTGGGAATAAAGGAAACATTTCTGTTTTTATGAGCTTTTCGTATTTCCGGGCTGTAAAACCAACCCTCCATTTGAATACGATCTTTATACTTAGGGTTTTGAAAATACTCGTATCCTCCCATAGGCAGGCAGGTAACCACCGTAACATTCTTTACCCGATCCCCGACTTCATGGATCCGGCTTACAATTCCCCGGGGTTCCGCAGCTCCTAAGGCAGAAACAATCTCATCATCACTTTTAATAAAAGATAAAGCCTTATCCACTGAAATTATTCGTTCATTATACAACTTTTGAATGTCCATTTTACTCCTCCTAACTGCCCCATTTTATGGTACAGGCATCCCAAGCATAGCCAATCCCTGCGCTAACCCAGGTAATCACGGAACCATTTTTAATCTTTCCGCTTTCCATGGCAAGCTCCATGGAAAGAATTTGGTCCACCTGACCGATATGTCCGAAGTCCTCTAAATATATGGATTGTTCCAGGCTAAGACCTAACTCCGATAATACAAACTCATGAGCCGAGCGTTTCATATGAAGAATCGCCAAGTAGTCCAAGTCTTCTCTCTCATATCCGCTTTTACTTAGAGAATCATCGATAACCTTTAAAAAATTCGGCATACTCACCTCAGCCAGTCCTTGTTTCATATGTTCGGGATCAAATACATCCAAAGATTTCTTGCTTTCTTCCACATTTTCTTCATTTACCGGGTGTTTTGTGCCGCCGTACCGAACACCAACATCCTTTGCAAAGGATCCATCACTAATAATACAACTCTCCAGCAGACGGTTTTTCCCATAATTCTTCTTTAGAAGGATCGCGCCGCCCCCTGCCGCTAGATTAAACATAAAGCTTACCCGGGGATTTTGATAATCGATCAGGTCCCCATTTCGATATCCCCCCGCAATCAACACTGTATTGATGGTATCGTCCTCAAGCATCATGGCCTTAGCGATTTTCATTGATGCCACCGCGGTTCCGCAGCGCTGGGCTATGTCAAATCCCCAAGCATTTTTTGCTCCAACCTTTTCTTGGATGTAAATCCCAGTGGTTACTAAGGGATATTCCTTATATTCCTCACCGATGGATATTACTAAATCAATTTCCAAGGGATCCACTCCCGTGCTTTCAAGGCAGGCCTTAGCCGCTTTAACCCCCATCTCCATGGTACCGTCCCCCTCACCGGGAACCGGTTTTTGATGAAAACCGAACTTGTTCTTAATTACATCCACAGGTATCCCCGACTTCTCAGAGATCTCTTCTGCGGTTTCGACTTCCTTCGGGATGTACGTACCAAATCCTACTACTCCCACATGGTTTTCTTTCATGCCCTTCCCTCCTCTTCCAATCTTCTAATACCCAAGAACCCTAAAACCTGTATATTAAACTCCTGTGGTTTTTCATAGCATGAGGCATGACCGCATTCAGGGATCATGACAAAAGACGCATTCGTTATTTTTTTATAAATTTTATAAGTTTCCTCGTAAGGGGTTACAATATCCCGATCTGCTCCAATCACAAGAGTTGGCGCTTCAATGTTATAGATTTCCGCTTCAATATTATACTTTCCATGGCTTGAAGATAGACGTAAATACCGAGTAAACCAGTTTTTCGTCAAAACATCTTTAAAACTTTTTTCTCGCTCCTTTAACCAGTCATAATGAGTTTCATAAAACACATCGGAATAAATCAAAGGCATGGCAATTCGAAAAAACCGTTCACCGTCATAAAGTTTTGCCGCTTCATCCCATGCATCTCCAATTCCTTTTAAAAAATTGCTGAGTCTCGAACTGGTATTGGCTAAAATCAGCCGTCCAATACATTTTTTATATTTTAATGCAAAAATCATTCCCACCTGCCCGCCATAGGAAATCCCTAAAATATGGGTCTTTTTTATAGCTAGTTGATCTAAAAGAACTTTTAAGTCCTCAGCATGTTGTTCGATCTCATAGTCAACCGGAGAAGATCCGGATTTCCCCTGATCTCTAAAATCAACCGTAAGGATTCGATATCCTGATTTTATATAATCCTTTTTTATTTCTGTCCAACTTCCACTGCTCATCATAATTCCGTTCAGAATTGTCAGAACCTCTCCTGATTCTCCCGTAAGTTCATAGTATATTTCCACATCATTTATCAACATTGTTGCCATATATACACCGCCTTTTAACTACGATTCTATGATGTCTGTAAATTAACAGCTAAGCAATCTCAGGAAATCTACTTAATCATGTATTTCAGGATCTTTTAAAGAATCAAAGAGATGAGTTCTAAAAGATCCCCACCACCTTTTACAATCTCTTCAGTAGATTTCTAATCACTTTATTGAAAAATAACTAACCCCTATCTTTGATTTTAAAGAGTCATTCACTCAATAAAACCCTCTATTTTCTCAATCAACTCCTCCGTTACATCGGTAATAGGTGAGTGCCCGGAGTCTTTGAAAATATACAACTCTCCATATTCACCAAAAGCCTTTGACGTTTCTTCCACCATACTCAGGGGCACTACATAATCCAACTCCGCTCCCAATATTAACGTTGGTTGCTTAATGTTGTTTATTTTTCCGTTCCCTTCCACCATTCCGTTATGTTCTTCGGATATGTTAAATGTGGCCAGAGCCCAGTCAATATCCACTAAGTTTCTTTGCTTTAATGTTTCTTCCAGGTACTCACGATATTTGTTTTCTTCCGGTTTATTTACCACATAAATCGCTGCATCCCAGATTTGTTTCATGGTATTAAAATCTTGATTCTCTATGGCTAAAACCGCAGGAAGTACTTGTACAGGATCTTTTGCCATCGCTTCTTTCGTCTCATAGAACTCTCCGGGAATAGGCTCACCTTTATCATTTTTTTTAAATAAGGGGTATCCCTTTGGTGATACGGACTCCACCAAAATCAACTTATCCACCAGATCTGGATAATCCGCTGCTAGTTCCATGGCAATACCGCCTCCTGTAGACCAACCGGCTACACCAAGGTCTCTTAGCTTTAAAATCTCACAAAACTCCGCTAAGTCATCGGCCAATTCCTTTAAGGAGTCAAAACGGCTATGATAACTGGATTCTCCCATTCCCCGCAAATCCACGGCGAATATCTTATACTTTTCCTTCATTTTCTCATAAACCGGCTCCCAGTGCTTTGAGGATGACATGTTGCCATGGATTAGGAGTAGGGTTTTTTCGCCGCCACCCACTTCCCGATAAAAAATACTTTCTCCATTGGATAAATCAACGGTTCCTAAATTCATTATTCTTCCCTCCAAATCTAATAGATCTTGCTTAGTATTATTTCTCGGCAGTTTGTTTAATTGCATGATTTTTTATTTTCGCTTTTCTTTTATCGGTGATGCTATAATATAATCCCATAAAACCCTTTGGCATAAATATTACAACGATTACATACATGGCTCCGAAAAAAAGTAGCCATCGTTCAAAAATCGGATGCACACTTCGAAAATTCAGCAACTGACTTTGTACAATGTTCACAAAGCCACTGCCAATAATTGCTCCATACAACGTCCCGGTTCCCCCAACCAAGGTCATTAGCAATGCGTTTAAGGTTTGTTGCACCGTTAGAAGCTCCGTATTGACAAATCTATTGAGCACTCCAAACATTACTCCTGAGAAGCCTGAAGCAATTCCCGCAACCTGAAGACCGATGAGTTTGTATTTTTCAGTATCAAAACCAAGGAACTCTGCCCGTTGTTCATTTTCTCGAATAGACATCAGTACCCTTCCCGTAGGTGAGTTGATAAATTGTCTTAATACTAACGTCATAACAATTAAAAAAACTAAGGCATAATAATAAAACATGGTTCGATCAGAAAATATCGGCGGGATTCGAAAACTCAGACCATCTGCACCCATGGTTACATCTCTCCAACGCTCAGCCGTATGTCTGACAATCTCTCCAAGGGCTAATGTTGTCATCGCTCCGGCTACAACGCTGGCAGCCCCGCCACCCTTACTTCTAAAAACAATTTTCCCCATAATAAATGCGGCTACGGAGGAATATACCAAGGTAATCACAATCGCTAACATAAACATCGGGAAGGTGTTTCCAATGTTGTTAAATAGAATACCCACAATATAGGCTCCGCTCCCAAAGAAAAGGGCATGCCCTAAGTTGATAAAGCCCATATATCCACGAAGTATATCATAACTCATTGCATAGATCGCCATAATAAAAATCCTACTGAATAATGTGGTAGTGGATAATGTGCTGACATGAGGAAGAATGAGTAATGCCGCTAATAAAAGCCCAAGAAATATCATCATATTTTTCGATAAGTCTTTTTTTAGAATCATTTCTTCACCGCCAATCCAAACAGCCCGCTAGGCTTAAATGCAAGCACAATAGCCATGAGTCCAACGTTTGCTACAGTTGCCAATCCTGGAGCAAACCACGCAACTCCGGAACCCATCAGACCTAAAATCACACTGCCACCGGCGGATCCGATAAAACTTCCCATTCCACCAACAACCACAACAATAAAGGCCAGTACCTGATTGTGCATTCCCGCTGTGGACGTCATGCTCCCTACCAACGGAGCATACAAAGCGCCGGCTAAACCCGCCAGAGCTGCTCCTCCGGCAAAAACTAAAGTGAAATAAGTATTGATATTAATTCCCAGCGCCCGGACCATATCCGGTCTTTGCACTCCAGCTCGTACGATCATACCGATTTTTGTTTTATTCAGTAACAAGTGTATTCCTACTGCAATAACCAAACCAATTGCGATTAAGAAAACTCGATAATGCACGATCACTACTCCACTTATATCCCAAGCACCGGCAAGAAAAGCAGGTCGTCCAATACTTAAGGGAGTAGCACCCCAAATTACTCTTACCAGCTCCGTGAAAATCACCTGTAGACCCAGGGTAATTAAGATCTGAGCCGGAACATTTCCATAAACTCGACTTACAAAAAACTTCTCAAAGAATACTCCCATGGCAAAAGCAACCACTACTGCTCCAAGCAGACCTAAAACAAAGCTTCCCGTTAATCCAAATATCCAAATATAGACGTAACCGCCCCAAATAAACAATGTACCATGGGTAAAGTTAACAACTCCCATCAAACCAAGAATAATAGAAAGACCTGAGGCCAAAAGAAACAGGAGGGCCCCTTGTGCCAATCCGTTTATCGCTAATGTAACAAATATATCCATAGTGACCTCCTTTATACAACACCTAGATGTTTATTTTGCAACTCTTTATCTTGCATTAAATCTTTAATATTTCCGCTTTCTACTGTCTTTCCTTCACTGATAATGAAAAATTTATCCGCAACAGCACAAGCCATGGCGAAGTTTTGTTCCACTAATAAAACCGTAGTATTTTGACTGATTTCTTTTAACGCATGAGCAAGCTTTTCTATCACTACGGGAGCTAACCCTTTACTGGGTTCATCAATCAATAAAATTTGATTCTTATTTACCAAAGCCCGTGAAATAGAAAGCATCTGACGTTGTCCACCGCTCAAGGTTTTAGCCATACGCTTATATGCTATTTTAAGATCTGGAAATAATTCAAGAATGTAATCCAGTCTCTCTAAGGTTTCCTTGTCCTCTTTCCACATAGCTACTTTTAAATTTTCTTCTATGGTTAAGGCATCAAATACCCCATAGTCTTCCGGAACATACCCAATACCCATTTTCGCAATTTTATGAGTCGGAACACCTACAAGGGATTTTCCGTTTAATTCAATAGAACCAGAACGGGTATCCACAAGATTCATTAAGGTTTTTAGAAAGGTTGTTTTCCCTGCTCCATTTCTTCCCAATAGAGCTACGGCTTCGCCTTTATTAATCTCCAGGTTCACATCATGGAGGATTGTAAATAAACCGATATAAGATTCCAAGTTATCAACCTTTAACAGCGAGCTCATCTAAAACACCTCCTCCTAAGTACGCTTTTAACACTTCGGGATCCTTTGATACCGTCTCCGGATCCCCCTCCGTAAGAAACATCCCATTTACGATGATAATTAGTTTATCAGATAAGGCTTTAACCATATCCATTTTATGTTCAATCAAAATTATGGTGGTACCGCTATTTTGAATATTTCTCATAATATCGATCATAACCGGTACTTCTTCAATGGCCATTCCTGCAGTTGGTTCATCTAACAATAGAATCTCAGGATCCAGGGCCATTACCATACCAAGTTCCAGTTTCCGTTGTTCTCCATGACTTAGTTCACTAGCTAAAAAGTCTTTTTTATCTTTAAGTAATACTTTTTCCAGAATTTCATCGGTTTTTTTATTTAAGTCTTTATATTTTCGATGATCAGTAAAAATTTTAAAGCCTATATTCTCTTTTGACTGCATTGCAAGGCGAACATTTTCAAAAGCCGTTAAGGCGCCGAATACATTGGTTAACTGAAAGGACCTGCCCATACCCATTTTGATTCTCTTTAGAGGGGACAGATGTGTAACATCCGTCCCCTTAAAGAAAACCTGTCCTTCTGTAGGCTCGAGGAGTCCGCTAATCAAATTAAACAGTGTGGTTTTTCCTGCTCCGTTAGGTCCTAAAATTGTAGTGAGTTTTCCTTTTTCTAGCTTAACATTCACTTTATTTACAGCCTTATGACCACCGAAGCTGATTCCGATATCTTTCGTCTCAATTAATATCTCACCCATAACCTACATCCTTTCTTTATGTCCTTGGTTTATCGAGGTGCCCCGTCAGGAACATTGATAGGAGGTGCAATATCCTCGCCATCTATGGTTCTTCTGTGTACCGGTACAGGATGATCTACCCCATCTTCCTCTGTAAGTTCTATTTCAAATAAGGGTTGAATCGCTTGATGATCTTCCGAGCGGAAATATCTGGTTCCGGTTGGACTCTCAAATTCCATCCCTCTCATAACTTCGATCAACTCATCGGTGTCCATACTTCCTCCATTTTCCTCAATTGCGGTTACAATGGCAATCGCTGATGCCATTCCTCCTGAAGTAAAAATATCCGGTGGCATATCATATTCTTCCTGATGTCTGTCCACTAGCCAGTCATTCACTTCATTATCGGGTACACTATGGTAATATACCGTAAATCCGGTCATGCCTACTAACGGGTCCATCATTCTAAGAGCTGCAATCTCCGGAGCCCCTGTGGTAATTTCAATTCCATAGTCTTCTAAGTTGTGTTCCATCAACTCTCCCCAGGGATTATTAGCTCCTGCCCAAATTACATAGGCATAATCCGGTGCTTCTTCTCGAATCCGTAAAATATAAGATGAAAAATCCGTAGTCTCTGCAGGAGGAAATTCTTGAATTACCAACTCGCCGCCCATTTCTTCTAAAGCTACTTCAAAGGGGGCTACCATAGACTGACCAAAAGCACTGTCCGGAGCCAAGGTTGCTACCTTAGCATCAGGATTAGCATTAGTGATAATTTCTGCCATAGCTCTGGCATCCTGAGCAGAGTTTCTTCCGGTTCTAAATAAGTAACGATTCCAGTCTGCCCCGGTTAAGCTGTCTGCCGCGGCGGGTTCTATCATCAGTATGGTTTCAAACTCTTCTGCCAGACTTAGCATAGCTCCTGCATCTGCTGAAGATGCGGGGCCAACCAGGATGTCCACGTTTTCTTCTTCTAATAAAATCAATGCCCTCTCCCTAGCAACTTCCGGTTCTGTTGCCGTATCTTCCCATAATACTTCAATCGGTCGTCCATCAATTTCCATAGTACCATCAGTTGCGTACTCTAATCCTAGTTCAAATCCCCGCTGCATTTGTTCTCCATAATCTTGTAGTGCGCCACTTAGAGAGGTAATACCACCGATTTTAATCGGTCCTTCTTCGGTATTTTCTTCATCCCCGCAACCTGTTAGAAAAATACTTGCCATCAATAATGTGATGATCAATAATACGAAAACTTTTTTCTTCACTTAAAACTCCTCCTTTAGAATTGTTTTGTTGTTTACACTGTATAATAAGCAATACCTATGCCAGTTTTTTAATATGTGAACAGATTGTTCAGCTTCTGTACAATATTTTGTTGTTGAATCGATTGAAATTTCAATATCTTTCACTTTGAAATATAGTTGATTCATATTAATTTTTTTTGTGTGATTTTTAGTAAAAAAAAAGAACTGTCTTAGATTCAGACAATTCCCTCCAAAGCCATGTACGAAAATCATACACTTGTGCTTTTTTCATACATTTTGGTTACCATTCTCTTTTTACAACCCAAACTCTTTAATTTTATCATAGAGACTGGATCTGGAAATCCCCAGTTCCTGAGCCGCTCTTACCTTATTACCCATTGTAAGATAAAGAGCTTCTTTTATGATATTTTTTTCCATGTTTTCTACGCTCTTCTTTAAATCGGGGATCTTTCTGTTATCTGTCCTCACATTATTCTCAGCAGGTCTTTCTTCTTCTAATAAATAAATGGGAAAGTGCTTAACCTGAATTGTTTCGCCATCACAAATATTAATTGCCCGTTCTAAAACATTCTCCAGTTCCCGAACGTTACCAGGCCAATTATGATTTTTTAATATATCCATGGCTTCTTTTGAAATGCCTGTTACGTATTTGCCCAAATGTCGGGATATTTTTTTTATAAGATATTGGGATAATTCTTCGATGTCTGCAATACGGTGCTTAAGTGAGGGAACCTCAATGCTCATTACATTCAGTCGGTAGTACAAATCTTCCCGAAATAAATTCTTTTTCACTTGTTCCTTAAGATTTTTATTTGTAGCTGCAATTATTCGAATATCTATTTTTACCGTCCGACTGTCACCCAGCTTTTGAATTTCTTTTTCCTGAATAACTCTAAGCAACTTCACTTGCATATTCATAGGTAAATCCCCGATTTCATCCAAAAAAATGCTTCCTTTGTGGGCCAATTCAAATTTACCGATCTGGCCCCCTTTTCTTGAACCGGTAAAAGCGCCTTCAACATAGCCAAAAAGCTCAGATTCTAAAAGTTCATAGGGAATCGCCCCGCAGTTCACCTTTATAAAAGGGCCGTCTTGGCGCTTGCTGTCATTATGAATCGCATGGGCAAAAAGTTCTTTTCCGGTTCCGCTTTCTCCCGTTATTAAAACCGTGGACTCGGTTTCCGATGCTTTCGTACCGAAATGTTTTGCTTCTTTAATGGCTTCGCTTTCGCCAATAATACTCTCCCAACTATAGTGCGCTCCCTGAATTTTTTTAAGTACTTTTTTATAATGTTTTAACTCCGTGGTCAGTAGTTCATTCTTCTCTATGATCTGTTTCAGTTCTTCTATGTTATCAAATAAGACCATTCCGAAGCCGTATTCCGACTCTCCCTTTCGGTTCAATATAGGGATCCTATGAACTATGGCGGTCTCACCGTTCTGAAAGGTATGTTTCCAGGCAATTTCCGATTTTTTTCTCTCCATCACGTAGGGAAATCGGGTGTTTCGATTGATCTCTCCCACAGTTTTACCTGTGGCCTTCTCCTTCGTTACTCCCAAAAAGTCAGCAAAGGACTGGCTGATCATTAAAATTTTGGAATAGGCATCTATCAAAATAATGGATACCGGTATGCGGTCAAAAATAGAGTCCAGCACATTGATCACATTCTCATCTACTTGAATATCCTTATTTTGATTTATTCCCGCGGACTCTGTTCCTTCAAACACTTTTGAAACACTCCATTTATTCACTTAATCTCCCCCTTGTTGTGACAATCGGTTTATGAAAACAGCGTTATAGCAGCCAAGTTTTCACCCGGTGAACGCCCTCCCTAGCATCTTTTGCATAGGCATCTGCTCCTAGTTCCCGAGCATAGTCTTCCGTCAGTACCGCTCCACCCACAATGATCTTGCATTCGGGGTGCTGATTTTTAATCGCTCTTATTGTTTTTTCCATAGATCCTAAAGTAGTGGTCATTAAAGCTGATAAACCAACAACTAAATACTCCTCCCTTTCCATTTCCTCTAAAATCACTTTAGTTTTCACGTCTTTTCCCAAATCCTTGACGAAATAACCATAATTATCTACCAAAGTCCGAAAAATATTTTTTCCGATATCATGCAGGTCTCCTTCTACGGTTGCCAACAAAATTCGTCCTTTTTTCTTGGCATTACCATCGGAAGTCCCTTGGTTGATCAATTCTAAACCGGATTTTAGAACTTCCGCCCCTTGGATCAGTTGAGGCAAATACACTTCTCCCTGATCATAACGATTTCCTATCTGATCGAAGGCTTTCAGTAGCTCCTCTTCAATGAAGTTCTCATAATCAGCCAGATTAAAGAAATGCTTTTTTATCCACTGAAAAATTTCCCTTCTAAATTCCCGAGGATCACCATCCAGCAATAAACTTTCCCAGGATTTTTTAGGTGTTTTTTCTTTGAGTTCTCTGCTTTTATCCTCTATTCGATTGAAATAAAATGAATTTGAGCCTTCTTCATTCAAGTTTGAAAAAGTACGGAGGTAATTTTTCCCTTGGGGATCCTGATTCGAAAGAAGCTTAAATAAAGTAAGACTCTCATTCATACCGGGATCTCCAGGGTCCATCATTAGTACGTCCAGGCCTTCATATAAGGCTAAGGTTAAAAAACATTGGTTGATTTTACTTCTTTGCGGCATTCCGTAAGAGATGTTGCTTAATCCGAGAATGGTTTTACAGCCTAAATCCTTCTTAATCATTCCTAAGGCCTTTAGGCTTTCGGTTACCTGCTCCGGTTCGTGGGCTACGGTCAGAGCTAAGGGGTCGAAAATGATTCGTTCTTTTGGAATATCTAAAGCTTTAGCTCGACGCAGGATTTTCCCAGCAATTTGAATTCTTCTATCAGCGGTTTTAGGTATTCCCTGTTCGTCAAAAGTTAAAGCAATAATGCTGCATCCATATTTTTTTGCTAAAGGGAGTACGTTTTGTAAGGATTCTTCCCCACCGTTTACGGAATTAATTATCGGTACACCGTTATAGATTCGAAGGGCGTTTTCGAGTGCCTGCACATTGGAGGTATCTATCTGTAAGGGTAAGGGGATCACCTGTTGGATAGCTTCAATTACCTCGGGAAGCACAACATCTTCCGGTACGCCGGAAGTCCCGGTATTAATATCTAATATATCCGCCCCCTCTTTTTTCTGAAGGATCCCTTCCTGTATAATGCTGCTATAATTTCGACTTCTCAACGCGCTTTCAATAAAAGGCTTTCCTGTGGGATTGATCCGTTCACCAACTATAACGGATTCTTCAATGAACAGTCCTTGATTGTAGGAACAGGTAAAAGGATAAACCCTTTCTCTTTTAGGTGACTGATAAACCTTACCCCGCAGTTTGCTTTTTACTGCTTCAATCGTCTTAGGACCGGTTCCACAACACCCTCCGATAATTTGCACTCCCAGATCCAATAGTTCTTCTGTGAAGGCGGCATAGTCCTTCGGAGCTAAAGGGAATCGATCCTCTCCCTTATGATGTATGGGAAGGCCTGCATTTCCCTGAACCATTACGGGTTTTGAAAGATAAGGGATGCTCTCCCCCAACCAGGGGATTATTTCCTTCGGACCTACAGAACAATTGATGCCCACAACATCAGCACCAAAGGCTTCCAGGGCACGAAGAGCAACCTTCGGTTCCAGTCCGAGAAAAGTTCTCCCATTTTTCTCAAAGGACATGGTGGCAAAAACCGGAAGGTCCGTTTGCTCCTTCGCCGCAAAGATCGCCGCTTTTATTTCGTATAAATCTGTGAAAGTCTCCAGTAAAATCCCGTCTACACCTTCTTCTACCCCAATTTTGATTGTCTCGTGAAAAAGTCGGTAGGCTTCTTCGAAGGAGAAATCCCCCTGGGGCTTCATAAGCACTCCAAGAGGTCCGATATCTAAGAAAACCTTTTTCGGTTTTGCTTTTTTTGCTATTTCTATACCTTTAGTAAGGATCCTTTGTAATCGATCTTTGTTTTGAATTTTCAAGGGGTTTGCGCCGAAAGTGTTCGTGGAAAGGTATTCTGAACCCGCCTTAACATAGGCTTCATGGGCCTTATATACTGCCTCTGGATGAGAGATATTAAGTGTTGTTAGATTCTCCACATGTTTAAATCCTTGCCGTTGCAGTTCCGTTCCCAGCCCACCATCGAAAAGTATTGTTTTTTCATTATGATGAAAAGTGCAATGCTCTCCTAAGGAACAATCATCACATTTCCCGTTATTCTCCATACCGATACTATTGCTCAAGGGAATAACCCCCGTGATTGTTTTTCTTGGAATCAACAAATGATGCTTGGTTATATGAATTCCCAAGTGATTTTCTGAGTCCAAAAGCTCAAGAATTTCCTTATGAAGACTTAATGGACAATCTCCATAGCCGGGACTAAAAGAGTTGAAAACACCCTCCCATTCCTTTTGCAACTCTTGTCTCAAATCTTCCACAGCAACTTCCGTATACACACTGCCTATGGCCTCAAAAGCCAAACCTTCCAAGGTAGATCGAGTTTTCCCTTCTTCAATCATCCTCTCCATTTCCTCTCCTAAAGTCACAACAAAAACTGCACCATGACTGACCTTGTTAAAATATTTTCTTAAGTTCTTTCCGGAGATGATCCACTCTAACTCTTTTTTTGGAAAAACCTTCAATGCACTTTTGGGTTGTACTTTTTCCCTAACTCTGGAAAGGCAATTTTCCAGTAGTTCCTCTAAGTCATTCGAAAGGACTCCATCGGGGTGTCCCATATAACGAAGTATCTTTTTTCGATCTTCTTGTAGTAATCGCATCTCCACCCCTCCTTAATCCGAAATTTATCCTTGCCTTGATTTAAGTAATTTCTCCAACAGTTCCTTTTACACAAGTCGGTCCGTTAAGTAGTCCTTTCCTTGAAAAAAATTCTCCCTAATACCCATACCCTCATTCGTTTTAAAGATAAATTGAGTGTATTATGAATCTTTAAAACTGTCAATTCCAATAAGGATTTTTTTATCTTCGAAAGCTATTACCCCAAAACGAAACAATTACCCTACATGTAAAAAGGAGATTATCGTCGCTGTAATACCGATTACTGTTCCAAGTAGTAATTCACTTATATCATGACGTTTCAACTTTAACCTCGACCAAAAGACTAATGGCATCACTAAAAATACCAGACCGGCTTTAAAACCAAAGACAAAAGTTATCAGAGTTATCGGTCCCGAAACTCCACAGGCATGGCCGCTAGCCTTTTTTCCAATAATAAAGTTGGTAACCGACAATAGAATACCTGCCACAAGGTAAACCATAAACAATGCCTTCACACCTTGTGGCGCTTGTAAATATAATGTCCCTAGAAATCCTAAGACCTGTCCTGTCACCCCAGTGACAAATGCCAGATTCCGCTCCCATGTTCTTCCCTTTGTTCTGAATTTAGGAACCAAATATTTTATAGCATAAGCACTGGAGGGTACGATCACTAAAAAAACAATGGACCAGATAACCCAAAACTCCTGTTTATTATAAAAAGAAAAATCAATAAGATATATACTCATAATAGTTAATAAGGCTACCATCGGTACTACGGTTATGACGCTGATTCCTAAAGCCAGTTTGTTTTTCATACACTTCTCCCCCTCTTATGATTCATCTGTTTTTCTTTGAAAACTGTATCAGAGGAATATGAACTGAATATGAACTGTAAAGCCCGGTTTAAACGGCGGAGGCTTCCATGGGGTTATTGGATTCTTTTCCTTCTTTTTTTCCAATTCGTGGTTGATAGTTCCTAAAGGTTTTTGCACCGATGATTCCTGCAAGGATCCCTCCTGCCATGGCAAACACTAAAGAAAGGAATACCGTCAGAGGGCTATTAAATGCAAAGGGGGCAATAAGGCCGGGAATTGGAGATGCGGTACCCGGTGCGTGATTCACTATACCGAAATACGCTGCAGAGAGTCCTGCAAGGGCTCCCCCTAGAAAGTTGGAAAGATAAATGGGAATAGCATTCGCACTTACTATATCCGCCTGAGTTAACGGTTCCAACATGATTGCCAGGCTTTGACCACGGTCTCCGAGTTTCAGTTTTGAAAAAACGATTCCGTTGGTGAACGCACCGCCAAAGGTGGCAATGGCTGCAATGCCCATAGGTAGCCCTGTAAGGCCCAACATAGCAGTAAGGGCCATGGAACTTAACGGTGAGGTGCACATTACCTTCATAAGCCCTCCTAAGATAATGCCCATAAAAAGTGGTGACTGCAGCGCGGCTACAGAGATCATCTGACCAATACTGGAAAGCGTGGAATCCACCATAGGCCCACTGCTAAGGGCAATTATTCTCGCGAGTGGAGCTACTAATAATGCCCCAAATATAACATTCATTCCCGCAGGTATGCGTCGCTCAATATGGGGGGTGACTAAACCCAGGATGTAACCTGCAATGAATCCCGGAAGAATTCCCGCTCCTCCCACTGCTACGCCCGCGGATACCGCAAGGACAGGATTCACTTTCATTTGAATCATTGTAAGAGCAACCGCCGCGACTCCTCCCATGCTCCCGGAGACTTTGCCTACTTCTCCAAGAAATGCAATGTCCAGAAAATCTCCGGTAATATACAAATGGATGGCCTCCACTAAGAAAGTGGCAATCGCCGCACTGGCCAATCCGGACATAGCCTCTTGACCCTTAGGGGCCTTAAGACTAAAAATCGAAAAAATCAAAAGCATTGCAATTAACATCATGGTTCCAAGTAATATTTCCATGTTCCTTCCTCCTCATAAATTTATGTAGTATTCCTGTGACTAACCTTTAACTAACTTAATATAGTTTTGAGATTATTCCTTTCAGTAAAGCTGTAAATCCCCTCCTTCTTTTTACCGATTTTCCGGATTATTTTTAAATTGACAACAAAAAAAGGACGGAGAAACAATCGCACGCAAATTAAACATGCCTATTGTTCTCTGTCCTTTGTATCTGAAAGTTTCATAAGGATTCTTTGTTTTAGATCCCTTACTTGCTTCGTCGACGACCCCTCGGGTACTCTCCAGAGTTGTGTCCCGGTATTTGTACATAACCTGAAAGCTTCGGTACACCTTATGGCTTAGTGTCCCTTTCTCCTACGGTATGGGCTTTACCCATTCTCCAAATACCAATCAACCACATATAAAGTTTTAATCTGATTTCATCATAACGAAATTCATTCGAAAGGTCAATGAATTTTATAATATATAAGAAATTTAAGTTAAAAAGTGTACCAAGGGGTCGGACCCCATGGTACACTTTTCAGCCTTTTCTCCGAATAATATATTGCAGCAACGTAAAAAACAAAGATAAGACCACCATGGCGAACCAGGGGATGATAACAACCATATTGCCAAAATCAAATCGCCAAACCCACTTAATAAAAATTTCAAAAGGAAAGTAGCGGAATCCGAACAATAGTAAATTTACAGCAACTGTTAAAATGAGGGATAATATTATCATTCGTTTAATATATTCTAAGAATTTCACGCTGACTGCTCCTCTACTCTAATAGTATTGGTGTAATTCGTATAATCCGATCATCCTCCGATGCGGGGACCCCTCTACCATCCCGGTTGTTTGTAGCGATATATAAGGATCCTTCATGATAAACTACGGTCCTAATTCTACCGTAATCCTGAAACAGGGCTTCCTGACGCAGGAACTCTCCTTCCCGGTTAAAGTCAATACGCATAACCATATTGCCTCTCAATCCTGCAACATAAAGGGATTCCTCCACAAGATCTTCATGATGATAAAAGTCCATCCCTGAAGGGGCCAATGTAAATTCTGTATAACATACTACCGCTTCCTCAAAATCCGAGTCCTCTTCATCGCAGGTAATCTCGGGCCAACCGTAATTGCCTCCGGGATGTATATGATTGATCACGTCTAATCGCGTAGGCCCGTGCCCACTGGAAAAAAGCTCTTCTGTCCCCGGATGCCAGGCCAACCCCTGGGGATTGCGTATCCCATAGGCGTAAACCGGACTCTGATCAAAGGGATTGTCTTCGGGAATTCCTCCGTCGGGATGCAATCGTAAAATCATTCCTGCCAAAGAATCCACATTCTGGGCAAGTTCCGGATCCGCAGCGTCCCCCGTGGCAATATAAAGCATTTCATCGGGACCAAATTTGATCCGCCCGCCATTATGAATTCTTCCTCCAGGAATACCCTCTATTACCACTTCTTCTTCTCCTATTTGGTCTTCTTCAAAGGTATAACGAGCAACACGGTTGTAAAAATCCCCATCTTCCCGGTAGGTATAATATAAGTACAAATAAGCATCCTCTTCAAATGTCGGACTAAGGGCCATTCCTAGTAGGCCACCTTCCCCCGCATGCTCTACGGAATGAATCGTGGCAATTTCCCCCTCGTCTAAAATTTTAACCCGACCGGGGCGTTCTGTAACCAATATTCTGCCGTCGGGAAGATGAACAATTTCCCAAGGGATCTCAAGATTCTCTGCAACCACCTCGATCTCATAGTCGATATTCTCTATAGAGTGTCTTTCGCCCTCCTCTTCCCTAACAGGTTCTTTTTCATCTCCCTCTTCATCCCTGTGAGCGGTGGAATCTTCCCCGGGAAGTAACTCTTCCTCGAAATCCGGAGCAAAAATCGTTCTTGCTAAAAAATAATTAACAGCCCCGGTTTGCCACAAGAGAATTCCGGTCACCGCAATTACAAGTACAATCCATAAAGCCGTTCTTTTTTTCTTCATCTCTCTCCCCCTTATAATTCATTCTATTGATTTTGTTTTAATTATTTTCACTCTTTCTCTTCACTATGCTTTACTATGCATCAAAAAAAGTTGACTCGTCTTACCCTTGGATTTTCAATTAAGTACACTGCTTGACATTACATTTTATATTTTTAAATTGCCTTACATTTATATATACCACAATTTTTAAACGTTATCCCATGGAATTATCCGCGATAAGATTTTTTCCGATAATTTCGGGTACAAATAGAGCAAGGTAAGACTTAAATTAATAATCGAGAAGGAGATGAAATTATGGCAATCGGAGATATTAATGAGTTAGAAGCTAAAAAAATGAATCATCCGGAAGTAAAAGATGCTACTATGAAAGTCGCAATTTCTCCCAAAGAAGGATGGGAAGATCATGTGATGCGGATTATGGAAGTGGAGCCCGAGGGTTTCACACCGAAACATAACCATCCCTGGCCCCATATTAATTATGTAATCCAAGGAAACGGCACCTTATTGCTAGATGGTATGGAAAACCCTATTAAAGCAGGTTCCTATGCTTTTGTTCCCGCTGAAAAGCTTCATCAGTTTAAAAATACCGGGAGTGATACGTTAAAGTTTATTTGCATCGTTCCCGTAGAAGGTCATCAATAACAACTACTCCGTTTTTTAAATCATAAAACCTCCCTTTCAAGATTTTATATCCTATAGGGAGGTTTTATGATTTATTTTACTTCATTAAACAAAACTATTTAGCCGCCAAGCGGTTACGACTTTTGGATCAATATTTTCCTTTGGTCTTGTCATATCCGAATCCCTCACGTCCTTTCTGATACAGTGGTAGTCTCTTTTCTATTTCATCTTAAGAAACGAGACAAAACCATATTGTTATTTTAGCAGATTACAAAGCTTACTACCTCATTTTAAAGTTTCAAAAGTTAGACCCGGCAAAAGGTTCTATAAACCCTTTACCAGGTTTCTTTTTTATAGCCCCCGTCTTCGCGGGATCATTACTTCTCCACGATCTGCCCACCGTTCCTGTTTTAAATAGCCGTTTTCTATTCTATACAAAGTATTCGTTTGTAGAATACATCCCCGATCCCGTTCTGCACAGCCTTTGCATTCAAAACACTGCATGGATTCAAATCCATAAGTGAAAGGACACACGGCAATACAATTTGCACAACTGGCTCCATTTTCTTGCCAAAAATTCAAACAGCGCTCCCCCTTTATATACCATTTTTTCACTCCGGAGTTTCCAGTGATCTGGTTACAATCGATTGTTTGCTCTCCCTGGGTGATGGCTTCCGGTGGACAATGTTCTGCACAAAGAATACAGTTTTCGCAGAACTCAGTAATACCGAAATCAATTGGCTGATCGGGTTCCAAGGGCATGTCCGTAAGGACTTTTGCCAGTCGAACGTTGGAACCATATTCTGGTGTAATCAAAAGACCGTGTCGACCCAATTGACCAAGGCCTGCATCCACGGCAAGAGGAATACTTAAGGCCGTATCATTCATGGAAGGTATTGCCCGATACCCTAAGGCCCGGATATATTCCGCTAAAGATACTGCGGTTATACCCATCCTGGAATATCCGAAGGAAGTAGCTACACTGGCGTCTAGCTCCGGGGATTCATAAATCATCTCCTCATCCATCAAAAAAGCCAGTACAATTGCCCGGTTCATGGATCTGGGAATATAAAAACCCTCTTCCTTTTCCTCCGGCTCTCCTTCATCGATAATAATGAAAGGCTTTTCCATATCCTTGGAGTAAATCCATTTTTCATCCAGTTCCGTAATTCCCGTCAGATCTGATCCATATAGCTTTGCCGTATTTTTCACCATATCCGTCAACTCTTTGGAGGAATTACCCACCGGCATCTTCGAAAGATGTTCCGGAACAATCATAGACTTCCACTGCAAAAACTGATGATTGGGAAAGCCATAGGAACCCAGTATCAAATTCATTGCATTTGCCCCTAAATCCCTGGCATTCTCTTCCCTAGAAAAGCCTTTATCTCCTTGTTGCATACGGGTGCCCAGGTTCTTATGCATTTTTTCAAGAAAACCTAAATAGCTGGGCTCTCCCATATCTCGGGTGCTGACAATGGCAAAGGCCTGGTTTGTTACGGGGAATCGTTGGTAAATACTTCCATCCACCCTATAAGGTTTTTGATCAACTTTCATTTCATCTCTTGAAAGCAAGGTGATTCCTCCTTTATCCTTCCGAATAAACAACTTTTCCTACTTACCCATCTACAACTAACCTTATTGATGTTTTGAGTCGGATATTTCGATTTCAGTAACGCACTCATTTTTTATTTTTCCGACGGCAAATTGCAGGGCATCAATCACTCGCGGTCGAATATCCCCTCCAATGAGAACAAACATAATGTCGTCACCGACTTCCAATACCCCTTCATTTAACCAAACCTTTACATGGAAGATCCCCTCAAGTTCTTTTGTCTCTTCTATTACTTTCAAGACTTTCTCCGAGTCATAGGAAAACTCCAGTTTATTTATGATCCGTCCCTCATCAATTCCCTGTCGTACTTTAATCTTCGGAGTTTTTCGAACCACTCCATTATGGACCAGGTACATGCCTTCTTCATGGGCTTCAGGACCTTTTTTTACTTCCTTTAGCCATTCATCCATGGATGGTGGGGCCTTTTTTTGTTTATGATTCATGGTCAGAACCCTCCTAACTTTGGTTGTTTAAGCCCTTCGAATAATCTCCACTTCGTATCCGTCGGGGTCCGTGAGAAAATAATACCTTGGAGGTGAACCGGGAAGTCCCATTAGCTCCGTCACCTCATAACCCATTTCCTTATGTCTTCGTTGGGAGGCTTCCAAATCCTCCACGGATAGAGCCATATGACTGAATCCATCTCCAATGGTATAGGGCTTTTCCTGATTGTAGTTATAGGTCAGTTCAATTTCATGATTTTCAGCTTCATCGGCTAAAAACACCAAGGTAAATTCATGCTCTGGAAAATCCTTTCTTCGGGTTTCTTTTAACCCTAAAGCCTTCGTATAAAACTCCAGGGATTTTTCCAGATCCTTCACCCGTAGGCAGGTATGCAACATTTTATATTTCATTTTTAACGCCTCCATTATTTTTTTCTCACTTGGATATATATCCTTTATTTAATTGGATAATCAATTTGAAACTTAGATTTTCTGCTTTCTTATTATTATTGTATCTAAAATCTCCGCAAAAACCTACTATTTTTTAATTTTCAGAAAATCTTGACTTGCATAGTTCTTCTATGTATAATTTAAGCATAGATACTCTATGTATGTTTCTATCTTATTAACTTATTCTTTTTGTGTAATAAACCAAAGGAGGTAAATCATGAAATATGATAAAGGTTTAATCGGAGGAAGCACGGTACTGCTCCTGTTATCCCTTCTCAAAGAGCAGGATCGCTACGGCTATGAGATCATTAAGGAGTTGGAACTTCGATCGGAAAATGCTTTTCAGTTTAAGGAAGGAACCCTTTATCCCGTACTGCATCGTTTGGAGGCTAAGGGCTATGTAAAATCCTATCAAGCTAAAGGGGATACGGGAAAAAACCGCAAATATTACAAGATCACAAAATCCGGTCTAGAGGAATTGGAAGTGGAAACCGAAGCCTGGAAGTCCTTTTCTGAAAATGTGCAGAAAGTGCTTGCGGGTGGCAATGGAAAAACCTTGAATACTTACGGCTAGGGAGGTGGACATGAATGCAAACTAAGGATCCTGAAATAAACGATTTCATTAAAGAACTATTAAGAGAAATTCGTTTTTTCCCTGCAAAGAAAGAAATAGAACAGGAATACAGTGATCATCTTGAAGATAAAATTCGGGATTTAATCATTGAAGAAAGGATGACTAGAGAAGAAGCCCTTTTCATAACTCTAGAAGAAATGGGAGACCCTCGTGAAATCGGCAAAGCACTTAACGAAGTTCATAACCCTTTCTTAGGCTGGGCACTGTTAGTAAGTCGGGGGCTTTTGATTGTTTTCGGAGCTTTTGCTCTTCATTTGCTAATCTCTTTTAGCAGCGAATTGTTATTTCATAGCACGAGGGATATCGGAATAGAAGAAGACCTTGTGATTTCAGAAATTCCCATTGATCGAGAAATTGAAATGGATGCCACAACCTACTATTTTGACCGTGCGGTTATTCAAAATAACGGCGAAGCTTTTATTCTTATTGAAACCTTATCTTATACTAGACCTCCACGTATTCGAGGATTGTTTTTCACTTCCGTTCAAGATAATTTAGGAAACACTTATTACGACCTTACGATTCCTTATCGTTCACGGATTTTTCGGAAAGATTTAGTACTTCCTCTAAAAAACATAGCGGAAGAAGCCGAGTTTCTTACCTTGGAATTCGATCGTTATAACCGAGCGTTTGAAATTAACCTACCCCTTCCCGAAAGGAGGGATCCCTATGAATAAAAAGAAGAAATTAATTTTACAGATTCTTCTCTTACTAATCATACTTCTATTTATTATTAGCCAACAACAGCTTTTCTTTACCTGGGAGTCCGCCTACCGTCATGTTGAAAGATATATCCATTTTGGACCTGCCACGGAATTACATACTGTGGACAATCCTGAAGGCCGCTACATCATTGCAGCTTACGACGTCTGGATTGCCGTTTTTCATCTCGATCAACGCTACGGATTATTCTATACACCGCGCTCTATGCTGGGAGATCTTAACGTCAAAAAAGATGACAATATCGCCTTTGAAACGGTCCATTACTATTTTGCAGACAATGAGATGCACTATGTTCTTTGGGCCTATGCAAAGGATCCTGATACCTCCCTCGAGGTGAAACGCAGTGATGGTTCTACCGTTATGATGGAACCATTCGGTGAAAATATTTATTTTGCCCATTGGCCCTCCGAGGATCAAGTAAGCACTGTTGCAATCGATCCGATTGTAATTCGAGGTTATGATGGATCCGGGGAACTTATACAAGAAAAAGAGTTTGAATAAATAAACAAACCCAAAAAAAACACCAACAAGAATGAAGTAAACATTCTGTGGGTGTTTTTCTTTAGTTTGCTCCGATGCTGCATTTTTAATCAAAATTATCTTTTTATAGTTTCTTATTTAGCCTTTTCCCAACGACTTTCAACCCTGGACCAGTCCACCACATTCCAAAAAGCATCCACGTAGTCCGGTCTCCGATTTTGATAGTTCAGATAATAGGCATGTTCCCAAACATCCAAGCCCAGAAGTTCAATCTGCCCATTAGAAATCGGGGAGTCTTGATTGGGAGTACTGGTGATTTTCAATTCCCCTTGATCCATTACCAGCCAAGCCCATCCGCTTCCAAAACGCTTTAACGCCGCATCTTTAAAGTCATTTTTAAAATTCTCCATGGATCCGAAGGCATCTTCTATGGCCTTTTTAAAATCTTCACCGGGTTCTACCTCCTCCGGTGAAAGGATTGCCCAAAATAAGGTGTGGTTGTAATGACCCCCTCCATTATTTCGTACTGCGGTCTGAATATCCTTAGGTAATTTCTCAAGATTCTTTAATAGATCCTGAATATCCCAGGATTCAAGATCTTTTTGTACTTCCAAGGCCGCATTCAGTTTTTCCACATAACCGTTGTGGTGTTTTCCATGATGGATTTCCATGGTTTTTGCATCAATGTGAGGTTCGTAAGCATCAAAACTGTGTCTTAACTCCGGTAATTTAAATTTCATTGTAGCATTCCTCCTATAAAATATATTCGATTTTATCCGATGGCTTGCAAAGGTAAAATATGACAATTTGTTTTAAGCCATTAAACTTTGAATGCACCACCATGGGATAATAATTGATAACCATTACTATGATACCCGGCATTATTAATGATAATCATTTTT
This sequence comes from Isachenkonia alkalipeptolytica, assembly GCF_009910325.1. Classification (NCBI taxonomy): domain Bacteria; kingdom Bacillati; phylum Bacillota; class Clostridia; order Eubacteriales; family Clostridiaceae; genus Isachenkonia; species Isachenkonia alkalipeptolytica. The sequence continues at coordinate 7,916 of NZ_SUMG01000008.1, read as the reverse complement.
ACTTGATTTTTGTTATCTTTATCGACCGGCATTATAAAACAATGAACCAAGAGCCTTTATATAAAACAACTTCTAATAACAGAATTATTCAGTAAACCGCAAACAAAAAGAATTTGTAAGTATAAATTAGTAAATTATTTGATAGAAATAAAGGTTTTTTTAAATGCTTTATAGAAGATAATATACAGACGGGAAAACGGGAACAAATACTTTAATGGAGGAACATCTATGTGGTGGTTTGGACGATGGGATTCAACAAAAGGCGCCTGGGATATCGACATGAAATCAAGTCCTAAGAACCGAAAACGAAAAGAAGGGATTCGCGCAGTCAAGAAGGGATTTATTATACTGCTGATCGTTTTTGTGCTCCTATTTCTTACTACAGAGCTGGCGGATACTTTGGACTTTACTACCGATGGTTTATTTCTTCAGTTTGTCGGAGGATTTCTAACAATTTTGATATTCGGTTTATCTTTTATTGGCCTTTTTCTACTGGTTTACATTTTTGTCGGTATTTATTATTTTATTAAATACTTCAAGTATTCCGATGAGGATGGGAAATAAAAAAATTGCGGCATCTATAGATGCCGCAATATGTATTATTCTGATTATTCCCCACGAATGCCTTCTATAATCAACATGGTACAAAAAATAACCAAAAAAATCAGAGTCACCAATAACCTGTGGGTCGCCGATACTTCCGTTGAGGCATACCCTAAACCATTGATTAACGGGGTTATCAATATTAAAGATCCTAAGTAAATCACAATGGATCCCAATAAAGCCAGGTTCAAATTCCTCATTCGTACTCCCCTCCCATAAATTCAGAGTCATGTCCTTAATCCTCTATCAACTCTAAAATTTCCTTGTTATCGGGAATATCCTTCATGGAATGACCATAATGTACATAGCGAAGTACTCCTTCTTTATTGATCAGCATTTGCGCAGGCATTCGCCCGAGCTTAAAGATTTTCATTTCCTGTTCGTATAGTTTTAATACCTTTCCCTCAGGATCCGGAAGTCCATAAAATTTGAAATCATGCTCTTCAAAATAGCTCTTAAACTTGTCAGGTTTTTCCGGTCCAACTGCCACGATGGCTGTGTCCTTTTCTTGAAACTTCCGGTAATCTTGATGCAACTGCATCATATGCTTTTGGCAAAAGGGTCACATAAATCCTCTATTCAATACCAATAATACACTTTTTTCTCCTCTAAATTCAGAGAGCTTGAATGTATGACCATGAAAATCTTCCACTTCAAAATCCGGTGCGGTTTTATTGACCTCGATATTTCCCATGTTTTCACTCCTTATGGTTTCTATTTTTGTCCACTGGTAGACTTTCTTTTCAAAAATATTTAATGACTTCATTTGTAGTACATACCCTGACATCTTTTGTATACACAGTTTTTCATTATATGTCTATTATCTTCTATAAATCAGTAACGATAACTTAAGACCTCTCAGCAGATTGTAAAAACAAAACCAGTGCTTCCCTGTTTATTGCTTATAGCTCCAGAACCCAAGATGCTTTTGCTAAGGAGAGGTCACAATTACTCCTTCTTGTTGGGAACTTCTAAAGAATAAGCGTTCTACATCCTCAATGAGTTCTTCATCTCTAAAGTCCAGATTCCCTCGAATCTGAAGAATTTTGTCATCCTGAAGAATAAATACGTGATTACGGCTTCCGATAAATCCGATCCTTTCCACGTCCCAAAGAGAGTTTATGGGGTGGTCTTCTCGAAAGTCTTGTCCTCTTTCATCCAAAAGTCGTTCATAAAGATATTCAGCAACCCCAGGACTAATAGCTCGGTAGTAAGCGTAATTATAAATCCCTTCCTGTTGATTTACAGGATATCGCACCTCATAATATTCCGGTACCAAGAGACTGCTTTGGGTGTAATAACGAAATTCTTCAGCTGCTTCTTCTTCGAAGTCTCCCCAGGGACCTCCGGATAATAGCGGATATTTTTCCGGGAGCGGTCCCTGTCCTCTTCCTTTTTCGCCAATGATCATACTCGGTGGAAGTATCAGTATCAATAGTAATAAAACTATGGTCAGCCCATTGTATAACAGGTTGTCATTTTTGATTTGTTGATCCTTTTGAATCCACCGGCTTGCTAAATGGGTTGCTAAGATTATTACCGGCGTGCCTACTAGGGCTATGACTATGCCTTGATTGCCTCCGAGAAGGTCTCCCAGCATTCCAGCGGCAAAAGACACCCCTAAAAACAAGGGAATTACCCCAAGGAACCATGCTCTTTTTCTTGCTTTTCCATAATTTCTGCTCTCAAAGATTTCCTGGCGATCCACTTTCTTTTGCATTTGATAACGGACCAGAACTAAATAAACCAGGACCACGATTAAATATACCCAAAACAACGGTAACATCAGAGCCAGTAATGTATTGGTATTATTCATTAGATTCTCAGGCCCTATGGGAAAATGAGAAAAAAGCAAGGATGTCAGTATTAATATCGAAACAATGACTGATGCTACTCGGCGATTCCAAATAGAGGTGGATACGATCCGAGCCTCCGTCTCAAGATCCGTTTGTATCGGCTTCGGAGGTTTTTCAGCCTCACTGTAGAAAAATTGCAAATACCCCTTACCATCGATATAATTCCAGCCCGCCGCCTCACATAAATCCCGGTATTCCTTGGCTTCCACCGGATCTTTTTCTCCTTTGTATTTCGGTATCTCAAACACATCTACTGTAAAATGTACTTTCTTCGGATCGGTTCTTTCAAAGGTTGCATAAAATAAATTGGTTTCCTTTAACATCCATCCCCGTAGGGCCATATCTTCCAAGTATACTTCCATAGCTTTATAATCCAGTTCAAAAATATTCCAAGCTACCCGTTTACGCTTCTCTTTTGATTTCATGATTGTCTCTCCCTTGTTAATATTCGGTCTCCATCCCGTACTAACCGTTGTAGTCGTTGATATTCTTTTTCTAAAACATCCCGCCCTTTTTCCGTGATCACATAAGTTTTTTTACGTTCTCCCACGGAATCGATTCGGATCAGCTTCTCGGCGGTAAACTTTGAGAGCAGGCTATAGAGGGTTCCTGCTCCGATTTCCACTCTTCCTTCGGTAAAGGTATGAACTTTTTGCATGATTCCGTAACCGTGATGGGGGTTGGTTAATATTAGTAAAATATAATACATCGGTTCCGTCAGATTTCTTGTTTGGCCATTTTTCATTGCAATCATTCTCCTCTAGCATGCTTATTAATATATCGCTGCGAAATATATCGCTTACCGTTATATATCGCCTATCGCTATAATATCATCAGAAAAATAATCTGTCAATCAGAAAAATGGTAAAATTGCATCAAAAAAGCCTACCCCTATTTTCGGGATAGACCTTGTTTTAAATAATTTTTGATAATGTTAGGGTTTGCTCGGGATTTTCAATCCCATGGTCGTTCCTTTGCCCTCAGCGCTTGCGATAATCCACTTTGCATCGGTCCCATCAATTAAATCTTTGGATATCAACAAACCGAGGCCTGTCCCTTTTTCGTTTTCGGTTCCCGTGTTGGATTGAGATTCCTTTCTTTTGATTCTTTGAATCATATCCTCGCCCATACCGGTACCGTTATCAACCACCTGTATTGTAACTCCGTTCTGGTTTTTATGAGCGGAAAGCGTGATCCGTCCACCTTTATTCGTGAACTTCAGTGCGTTATTGGTAAAATTCCGGAACACGGTACTTAGCATATTGAAGTCTCCGATTGCGATCAGATCTTCGTCCTCCGGAAGTTCAATACACAAGTCAATTCCCTTTTGCATTGCATGAATTTTAAACATATCATAGATATTTTTAAACAGGGCGGCAATTCGAACTTCCTCTTTTTCAAGTTTCATCGTGCCTTGTTGAACATGAGCCCAATGCAGCAAATTCTCCAACAGGGTCATACTGTTCTGGGAAGCTTCAAATACTTCCCGCTTGATTTCATCTTCCTCCTTTGCTTCGAAAAATTCCGGGTCTTGGAGCATCAACTCAAAAATATTGACCACATTTCCCAAGGAGTTTTTTAAATCATGGGCCATAATCCTCATCATTTGATCTTTAATTTGATTAGTTTTTTTCAATTCCCTTTCGGATTCAATAAGTCTTTGTTCCGCCAGTTTCTGTTCGGTGATATCGAATACAATACCTTTAACTGTATGGGGGCTTCCGTCTTCCGTTCTTTTTATAATCACTCCCCGGTCATAGAACCACTTAATCTTTCCGGTTCTGGTTACAATTTTATACTCGGTTTCGTACACCGGTTTTTTTCCGATTAGATGGTCCTTCATATCCTGATAGGCCCGGTCCCGATCTTCAGGATGAATCATCCCCACAAAATCTTCAATGGTAAAATGATCCTTTTTAGGATCATACTCCAAGGCTTCGATTTTCAAGGGATTGGCTATAACTTTTCGATTAACCAGATCCATTTCCCAGTGCCCTAGATTTCCAGCCCAAGGAAATTGAAGCTTCTCTGCTTCCATCTGTTGATGTTTTAATTCAAACTTTTCCCGCTTCAATAATTCTACTTCTTCCTTGCACTGCTGTAGCTTTTCTTGTAAGTAGGCCATACGCTCTTCTTTTTTCAAAAAAATGCTCCTTTGCTATGTTTGAATTATTTCCTATATTTTAACTCATTCTTTTCCAATCTACTATTTGTTAACGATTGTTAAAAATCTTCAGATCCATAATTTTACATCCACGGAGAGAATAACCGCAGAACCGAACGCCCTAGTACTCTCGGCCAAGAGGCTCCGCTAACCTCTCTAAACTCCACTTGATGACATTTCCCTAAGGTTTCAAAGAAGTCGGCTTTCATAGCTTCCAAGGAGGAAGCCTCATGCATCCAAACTCCGCATTCAAAGTGCAGGTAAAGACTTCGGTAATCCATATTAATAGTACCCACCACCCCATACTCATCGTCCACAATAAAGGTTTTCGAATGAATAAATCCGGGAGTATACTCATATATTTTCACACCGCTATTAATTAACATCCCATAATACGATCTGGTCACCTTATGAACATACCATTTATCCGGGATATGGGGCGTTATAATACGAACATCCACACCGGATTTTGCGGCACTGGTAATGGCTGTAAGCATTCCGTGATCGAGGATCAGGTAAGGAGTTGTAATACAAATCGTCTTTTTTGCTTTGGTAATCAGATTCAGATACACATTTTCTCCAACGGTTTCACCATCCAAGGGGCTGTCAAAAAAAGGCTGAACAACCCCCGGTTCTTTTTCAAGTTTTTGTAGTTCCTCTTTTGAATATTTATTCTTAAAGGGAAGAAAACCTTCCACCTCATCCCGTAAATAATCCCATAGACTTAAAAACATCACCGTAAAACTCCATACGCCTTCCCCTTGGATCATAACGGAGGAATCTTTCCAGTGGCCATGTTTTTCGTATACATTAATGTATTCATCACCGATATTGATCCCTCCGGTAAAGGCAACTTTCCCGTCGATTACTGCGATTTTTCTGTGATCCCGGTTATTATGCAAAGAAGAGAGTACTGGAATTACCGGATTAAATACGCAGGTTTTTATGCCCATGGCTTCTAAGGTCAAGTGATAATTTTTCGGCAGTGTCAACATACACCCTACATCATCGTAAATGACTCGAACATCCACCCCTTCTTTTACCTTTTGTTTCAAAATATCTAATATTTTATTCCATAGTTTCCCCTCAGCAATAATAAAATACTCCAAAAAAATAAATTTTTCAGCTTCATGGAGCTTTTCTATGAGCTTTTCAAATTTTCTCTCTCCCGTTTCTAAATAGTAGGTTTGAGTCTTTTTATAAGGAGGATACAATCCAAAATCATTGATATATCGTATTTGGTTTGCCGCATCGCGGTTAGTTTCATCCATTTTCTTAGGAATTTCCATATTTTTAGGCAAGACTTCCCCACTTTTTTCCATCAAATGCCCCATTTTCCGACGAGCGTTCCGACTGATCCGGTTCTGTGCCATCATAAGATAAAAAAGCCCTCCAAAAATAGGAAAGAGTAGTATAGGGATTACCCATACCAGTTTATACTCCGGATGAATGTTCTTATTGATAACCCAGATAACCACAGCAATGCTCAACAGGATACTAAACCCGTAAAAAACTACAAAATAAGCTTGAAAGCCCAACAGCACACCGATGATTAATGCAATCTGCAATAGAAAGGCGACCAGCAGATACGCCACCCGGTGGAACATTACCTTTTTAATTCCCTTAATCACTCTATACATAGTTTTCTCCTTAATTTGATTTAATTTTCTATTTCAGAAGGTTCTTTGCTACCTTTCCTTTTCCCCTCAAATAGAGTATTCTTTATTTAATTCTATCAATTATAAAACTATTTGCAAGATTTTTTATTAATGGTAAAATACAGTAAAGCTTGATTGAACCTTTATATCAAAGGAGGCTTGTAAATGTCAGGATTGGATACTGTACTACTGATCGTTATTATCACTATATTAGGAAAAGATGTGGGTCCTAAAATCATAGGCTATTTTAATGCAAAAAAAGGTGGTGTATTAGAAACCCCTATCGCTCCTTATATTTCCAAACGTACCCGCTTAATCTCCCACGGAATTTTTGTGTTGGTTTTTTTAATCCTTATCATCCATTTTGATGCGTTAGATCTACTCACACTAGTTTTTTTTATTTCTCTGGTTATTATGGAGTTAATCCCTCAACCTCATGGGGTATATGAAAAAGGACTTCGGGCCAAAGGACATTTTTATTATTGGGAAAATATCCAAAAAATTACGGTCCCTAAAAAAACTTCTGTTTTTGAAATTAAACTGAAACGAAAGCTGCTTTTTAAAGTTTCTTTCTCTGTTTCTAGCGCTGACCGAGAAACCTTGATCAAAGCACTAAGTGGTAAACCGGTTGAGCTAGAAGTCGGAAGATAAAATTACAAAAGTGTCGCCGCGGTACACCAAGTTTTCTCACAAACAAAACCTTTCATGATTGAAATTCAATAGATTCGATTTTCCTCGCCTTCGGCTCTTTTTCCCTTTATAGCACTTTAATATACTAATGAGTGACATACTCCCACCACTTATAGAAGTGGGGGCTTCTCGTTCGAGTAGCCTACCGGCTACAGCATAAGCGAGCTAACCCCGTGTGCCCCACGGTTTTATGTAGAAGTTATGCCAATGTCATACGCATTCCTTCTTTTTTGATATTGATACTTGCATTATGATCCCGGTCTAGGGTCATCCCGCACGTTTCACAGTGGTATACCCGCTCTGACAGGAGAAGTTCTGCTTTCTTTTCACCACAACCACTGCAGAGTTTAGAGCTTGGGAACCATTTGTCGATTTTGATGATTGCTTTTCCTTGATCCTTCAGTTTGTAATCCAGCATACTGACAAAGAGGCCAAACCCATTATCGGAAACGCTTTTGCCAAAGTGAAGGGCTCTAGACATCCCCTTCATGTTCAGGTCTTCGATGCACACGCGATCAGCCGCATTGGTTATCTGCCGTGATAACTTGTGCAAAAAGTCTTTCCGTTGATTTCGGACTTTCTCATGGAGTCTCGCTACCTTGATGCGCTGCTTGTTTCGATTTTGACTTCCCCTTTGACATTTAGAAAGTTTTCGCTGTTCCTTCTGTAGCTTTATAAGGGCTTGATGGTAAAACCTTGGATACGCAGCCGGAATCCCTTCGGAGGAAACGAATAGTTCTCTCATGGAATAATCCAATCCTAGAAACACCTTTGGTTCCACTATGTTGATCTCTTGATCATACTGATACAGCATGCTTGCGTAGTATTTCCCCGATGGTGTTTGACTAATGGTTACGGATTTCAGGGTATAATCCTCCGGGATCTCCCGATGCTGCTTGATTTTTACGCCTTTGAGCTTTGGAAGGACCAACAAGCCCTTTTCCA